>JBCDCD010000115.1:0-4686 GCA_039182445.1 Pseudomonadota bacterium
CGTTACTGCCGCGAATATCAACAAACAATTTATGTTGGTGGACAGCAGGAAACTGGATATGGCACAGCGTGTCAAATGCCCGATGGATCTTGGCAAGTTGTTAGCTAAAGTTATTACAATCTGAAGAAAAAGCCGTCTTAGTTTAAGGCGGCTTTTTTATTGATCAGTTGTTTCAGAAGATTGTTGATCGGATTCCGCTTTTTGTTTTTCCATCATCTGTTTTTGGCGCGCGAGATGTGCAGCGCGGGCGGCGTTGTTACCGCCAAGTGATGGCCCAAGAGCTGGTGCTGTCGGAATAGGGCCTTTCGGCGCAGGAGCGCTTGGCTCTGGTGTTGGCTGATTGTTCATTGCTGGTCCTGATGGGATTACATTCAGATCATTAGCTGCTTCTAATTTCTGTACATAAGACGGATCATTCATTGTGATCTTGATAGAGTCGAGGACGTTGGCGAAAGCAGGGTTGTTGTGACAAATTTCCGCAATATGCCCCATTGTAATCGCGAAACCCTCACGTTTTTCATCAACGATTTTCTTACCAAGCTCTTTGAGTGAGTCCCATGTTGGCTCTTTATCTTTTTGTCTGAAATTCATACGCGCTGCTTGGTCGGCTGAAATACCATCTTTGAGTGCGCGTTCAAAAGCACGACCAGCATTTTGTAAGGCATGCGCACACCATCCAAGGATGCGCCCATCGGTGAGGCTTTCATTTTGTTGGTTCGCAGCATCGATGAATGGTTGGCTGCTACCGTCTTTCATCCCTTCGGAGATTGCTTGTTCAAAAGTGTTCTCAATTAATTCTTCGTGCATTCTCAAAACCTCATCAGGATTTAAAAACGCGTTATAGCCTTTGTTTAAATTCTCGAGCGTATGAGGGTTTATTTTAATTGTTTCTTCTACCAAATACGCAATAGAGCGTACAAAAGGGCTTTCGCTTGTATTTAGAGCGGCGCCAAGTATTTCTTCTTTTTCAAACCCGCGCCATGCCATATCTTGGGCCGGCATAGAATATTGCCACCATTGTTTAATAGATTCTTTGTCAAAGGCTTGACCGATGTCTAAGGATATCTGTCGTGCGTAAGCGATAAATTTTTCACGCGGGGGTGGGTTTTTTAAGATTTCCTGTATTGCAAGTTCGCAAGACTCCATTGCAATCAGATACGGATAATCCTCTGCTTTAAAATGTGTGACGGGTGATAAAGATTGTACAGCGCGTTTCTGACTTAAGTCGTTTACTAGATTTAAATCTCCTTCTAAAGCAAACATGAGACACGCAAATGAGTCAGCTTGTAAATTAGACTTACTCATATTCACGGCCGTTCTTTTTGGAATCATCGGGCCTGATGTAAACTTACCTTTTAACGCAGGTGTTTGACGAATTTCATAAAGATCAATTGCATGCCAAACGAGTTGATAGATTTTTGATCGTGCTTCACGCTCATCAACAAACTCATCGATATTGACAGAAAAAAGAGAAAGAATGTTCTCAATTTTCTTAAAGCCCATCATTTTGTTCTGAGAGGCGATCGCGAGTCCTAAAAAGGCAGAGCGTTCATTCTTGGTTTGCTTACGTAAGATAGAGCGCGCTGATTCACCAGCAGGATGTGAGGCCACATCATGCTCCGATAATAGAACTGTATCACGCATTTTTCCGGCTTCATGCATTAGAAAATAGAGCGAGAGATCTTCATATAGATCTTTCACATCCCGCGCGATAGCATCGCAAATTGATTGTACGATATTGGCTGAAACAGCCATGAAACTCTCCTAAAAACCTTTATCGTCCGCTTTTTACCCTATTATTGTAGGGCGAAAAGGTTAATAAAGGCTCAAAATCAGAGCCCAATCTATTTCCATATTTACAATTAAGTTACTGATTGTAATGAATTTTTACTGACCCAATTATGAGAATGCTGGACGCTCCCCATAATATGTGTAGGATATGGGGATTATTTTTGACGGGAAAATACGTAAATGACTGAAAACAATAGCAATTGGTTGGCGGGGAAAAAAGGTCTGGTAATGGGGGTCGCGAATGACCGTTCCATCGCTTGGGGTATCTCCAAAGCGGCGCATGAAGCAGGCGCGGAGCTTGCTTTTACCTATCAGGGCGAAGCGCTGGAAAAGCGCGTGAGACCGCTGGCGGAAAGCGTTGGCTCGTCTATATTGCTACCTTGTGATGTAACCGATGAAGCAAGTATCGATGTAGCGTTTAAAGCGATTGAAGCCGAGTGGGGTCAGCTTGATTTCGTTGTGCATGCGATTGCCTTTTCCGATAAGAACGAATTGGACGGTTTGTACGTTGATACAACGCGCGATAATTTTCTGAGAACCATGGATATTTCTGTCTTTTCTTTCACGGCGGTGGCACAGCGTGCCGCGCCCTTAATGAAAGAAGGCGGTAGCTTGGTAACGCTCACTTATTATGGCTCGGAACAAGTGATGCCGCACTACAATGTCATGGGTGTCGCAAAGGCAGCCTTAGAAGCATCAGTAAAATACCTCGCAAATGATTTGGGCCCACAAAATATTCGTGTGAATGCGATTTCTGCTGGCCCAATAAAAACATTGGCGGCAAGTGGTATTGGTGATTTCCGCGCCATCCTGAAATGGAATGAGCTGAATGCGCCATTGCGCCGTAATGTCACGATTGATGATGTCGGTCGTTCAGGACTATTCTTGCTGTCTGATTTGGGCAGTGGCGTTACCGGAGAGACATTGCACGTGGATAGCGGCTATCACACCGTCGGTATGTGTGCCGTTGATACGGCTGGAGAGACCGCAGAGCTTCTGTCACAAATGGCGCCCAAAAAAGCCACGGACAAAGCGGCTTGATAGATGGCCGGTAACCGTTTCGGCACATTATTTCAATATCAAAGCTTTGGGGAAAGCCATGGCCCAGCCATTGGCTGTATTGTGGATGGCGTACCGCCGCGCATTGAATTAAGTGAAGAAGATATTCAGGTATTCTTAGATCGTCGTAAGCCGGGACAAAGTAAATTTACAACGCAACGTAAAGAACCGGATCAGGTGCAAATTCTTTCCGGTGTGTTTGAAGGGCAAACAACAGGAACGCCGATTTCGTTGTTGATCGAAAACAAAGATCAAAAATCAAAAGACTACGGCGATATCAAAGATAAGTTTCGTCCGGGTCATGCCGATTATACCTATCATGAAAAATACGGTATTCGCGATTATCGCGGGGGTGGACGTTCATCCGCGCGTGAGACGGCAATGCGTGTCGCCGCCGGAGCGATTGCGCGCAAAATTTTGCAAACGCAAATTGGCGGAGAAGTGAAAATTCGCGGTGCGGTGGTGCAAGTCGGGCCACATAAAATTAATCGCGACAATTGGGATTGGGATCAAGTCGATCAAAACCCGTTTTGGTGTCCCGATCCAAAAGCAGTGCCTGAATGGGAAGACTATCTCGATGGCCAACGCAAAAGCGGATCGAGCGCAGGCGCGATTGTTGAAGTGGTGGCGTCGGGTATTCCGGCAGGCCTAGGCGCGCCCGTCTATGACAAGCTTGATTCTGATTTGGCAAAAGCGATGATTTCGATTAACGCGACCAAGGCGGTCGAGATTGGTGCGGGCTTTGATGCGGTCGAATGGGGCGGCGAACAAAACGCCGATGAGATTACCAAAGAGGGTTTTACCTCGAATAATGCTGGCGGCATTTTGGGCGGCATTTCATCGGGGCAAGATATTGTTGTGCGTACGGCCTTTAAACCGACAAGCTCTATTCTCACACCTGTTAAAACAATTGATAAACAGGGCAACGAGACGGATATTATTACGAAGGGCCGTCACGACCCTTGTGTTGGACTTAGGGGCACCCCGGTGTGTGAGGCGATGATGGCGTGCGTTCTGGCCGATCATTATTTGCGCCACAAAGCGCAGTGTTTGTGATAAAGTTGCTGGGCAATCAATAGAGGAATCCATGTCCAATATCCGTTCTTATTTCTACCGTCCGAAAAACACCACCGAAACCGAAACACCGAAGCGCTGGAACATTCCCGGTATTATTTGGTCCGCCATTAAAAAGACCTGTACGGTTTTGGGCGCGATGATTTTACTGTCGGCGTTGATGTCGACTTGTGCGGTCATGGTCGCGAATACGCAAGGCGGTGGCAACACTTTGCCGAATGACATGGTGTTGGTGCTACCGATTGAACAAAATATATCGGAGACACAAACACGGCCGAGCCTGTATGACCCATTTCCATTTATGCAACCGACATTGCAAACCATTACCAAAACACTTCACCGTGCAAAGACCGATGATCGCGTCCGCGGTGTTGTCTTTAGTATGAAGGGTGGCAGCGTCAATATCTCGCACGCCGAAGAATTGATCGATGCGATTAATGATTTCAAAGAAAGTGGTAAGTTCACCAAAATTTACGCCCCGTCTTATGCGGATGGCGCGGGCGGTTTGGTGCATTATATGCTCGCCAGTGCCTTTGACGAAGTATGGATGCAGCCTGTGGGGATGGTCTCAATCGCCGGGCTGAATTTTGAAATGCCGTTTGCGAAGAACGCGCTGGAGAAGGTGGGCGTGAGCGCGCAATTCGTCAAACGCGAAGAATTCAAAAGTGCGATGGAAAATTTCACCAACGAAAATATGTCCGAGCAGAACAAAGAAATGCTCGTTGAGCTTTTGAATAACTGGTCAAAAGAAATGACGGCCAC
>JBCDCD010000116.1:0-4647 GCA_039182445.1 Pseudomonadota bacterium
AAATACGTACCCAAACTAGGATTTTACAAATGTTAAAAAACACAAAAAGTCATATTAATCAACACTTACAGGGGGTTTGTAGCTCTGTGCAGGAAGTCCGTTATGAGCGGACTGCTCTAACCAGCTGAGCTATTCGCCCGCCCTCTTTATTTATAAGTTGTCCTGTTATGGGAGACAAGAAAAATAAGGGAAAATTAGGTGTCCAAGAAGCTACGCAGCTTACGCGAACGGCTTGGATGCTTGAGTTTTCTTAAGGCCTTGGCTTCAATCTGACGGATACGCTCACGCGTCACGTTAAATTGCTGCCCCACCTCTTCCAAGGTGTGATCGGTGTTCATCCCAATACCAAAACGCATACGCAACACACGTTCTTCACGTGGTGTAAGCGAGGCCAAAACACGTGTTGTTGTTTCGCGCAAGTTAGAGTGGATCGCGCTTTCAACTGGCAAGATCGCATTCTTATCTTCAATGAAATCACCCAAAGATGAATCTTCTTCATCCCCCACTGGCGTTTCAAGAGAGACTGGCTCTTTCGCAATTTTGAGAACCTTCCTAACTTTATCGAGCGGCATGTGTAAACGTTCGGCCAATTCTTCCGGTGTCGGTTCACGACCAATTTCGTGCATCATCTGACGGCTTGTACGGACAAGCTTATTGATTGTTTCAATCATGTGCACCGGAATACGAATGGTACGTGCTTGGTCGGCAATTGAACGGGTAATCGCCTGACGAATCCACCATGTCGCATAGGTGGAGAACTTATAACCGCGGCGATATTCAAATTTATCAACCGCCTTCATGAGGCCGATATTCCCTTCTTGAATGAGATCAAGGAATTGCAGACCACGGTTGGTATATTTCTTCGCGATCGAAATAACGAGACGTAGGTTTGCCTCAACCATTTCTTTCTTCGCACGCGCGGCTTCTTTTTCACCACGCTGAACGGTCGAAACAATACGGCGGAATTCTTTAATCGGCAGTGCAGAGTCTTCGGTCACCAACGCGACTTGTTCACGAATACGGACGATCTTCTTATCATTCTTCGTAACGAACTTTTCCCATTTGGCATCAATCTTTTTAACGCGCTTCAACCAATTCGGATCCAGCTCCTCGCCATAATATTCTTCGAGGAAGTTCTCGCGCTTAATTTTACAATCTAACGCCAAACGTAAAAGCTTTCCTTCCAAGGTCACAAGCTCACGATTGATCTTGTAAAGCGCTTCAACCAACTGCTCAATACGCGCGTTGTGAAGCTTGACCTCATCCATCAACTTCACCATATCACCTTTAAGCTTGTCGTATTTCTTATTAATCGCAGCGGTCGGTTCTTTTCCTTTTTGGATCGCTTCAATGCGATCCTTTTGAACATTCTGGATCTTTTTGTAAGTCTTTTTAATCTTACCAAAAACTTCAAAAACCTGTGGCTTTAGCTCTTCTTCCATAGCAGCCAAAGACACATTCTCTTCATCCGCCTCTTCACCGTCACCAGAAGCATTTTCTGCATCATCTGACTCTTCGTCTTCTTCTTTCGGTGCATTGGCCGGATCAGAATTATCGACAGGATCATCACTATACGTCGCATCAAGATCGATAACTTCGCGCAAAAGAATATCGCCTTTTTGCAGCGCGTCATACCAAGCAATCAATGATTCAATCGCGAGCGGGCTTTCACAAATCCCGCCAATCATCATCTCACGACCCGCTTCAATGCGTTTCGCGATCGCGATCTCACCTTCGCGGGAGAGAAGCTCAACCGTTCCCATCTCACGGAGGTACATACGCACGGGATCATCGGTACGCCCTGTATCATCGGAGCTTATGTTACCGCCTGTGTCATAGCTTTCTTCTTCGTCATCATCGCTGTCATCGCCTTCTGACATTTGAATACCCACATCGGAGAGTGTCGACATCGCATCTTCAATTTGCTCGGATGAAAACTCTTCAGCTGGCAACGCTTTGTTGAGTTGGTCATAGGTGATGTAACCCTTCTCCTTACCTTCTTTGACAAGCTTTTTAACAATTTGCGCGAGTGTGCCTTTAACTGTTCTCTTCGGCGCAACGGTTTCCTCTTCACCCTCTTCATCAGCATTGCTTTTGCTATTCTTATTCGCAGCCGTCTTCTTCGCACTGACTTTCTTCGGTGCGCTCTTCGGAGATTTCTTCGCAGCTGCTTTTTTTGCAGGCGCTTTTTTCGCAGCAGTTTTACTCACGGTCTTTTTTGTCGCTTTCTTGGTTACTGATTTCTTCGCGGCAGTCTTTTTTGCCGTTGCTTTTTTAGATGATTCTTTTTTCTTTGCCACGCTCTTTTTATTCGCTTTGGCCGCGGCTTTTGTTACTTTTTTCGTGGTCTTCTTCGCCGCCTTTTTGGCAGCCGTTTTCTTCACCGCTTTTTTCTTCGTCGGTGCTTTTTTAACAGCTTTCTTAACGGTCTTTTTGACCGCTTTTTTCTTGGTTGTGGATTTGGATGCTGTTTTCTTTTTCGCTGATGCTTTTTTACTTGCCAAAATTATCCCGCCTCATTGTTACTATCAGCACCTTTCAGACTGACAAAATTCTTTGCCATCAAAAGGTTATATATGATTCGCCACTTTTTGCCTAACGGGTCTATATAGCAAATTATTGATGAAAATAAAGGGGTAAAGCGCGATATTTTCGCCCAAATTACGATATTTTTGACATATCATCGGGTTGAGCGGCTCCGGAGAGCATTTCATAGGCTTTTTGCCACCCTTCCAGCACCTCTTCTTCCTCCGCTGTGGGGCGAGAAAAACGTGCCAGTGCATAGAGCTCATGCGATAAAATATTTTTTAATTCAGTCTGATAGCCTTTTTCTTTGAGATTATTGATCAGATCACTTGTCTCGGTTTTAGGCTGTTCCAACATGATAGATATGATTTCCTGCCGCATCGCATCAACGCGCGCATTACCAATCGGCAAAAGGCCGAATTCTTCCTCATAGCGATCAAAAATATGGGGATGGTTAATCATCGCCGCGACCAGTTTATTTTCGGGTGACGTAAAACGCGGCCGCTTGATAGACACAATACCTTGATTATGCGCATTGCGATCTTGCCGTTGTGGGAATTTCCCTTTTTGGACCTTCCCGCCAAAAGCCTGATAAGTTTTATCGCGGAAAGACTGTTTATAGTAATACTGAATATCACGATCGCTAATCATCAACGCTTTTTGTTCTAGTGTCTTGGCTAGCCCAGCCCGTGCTTCCGGTGTTTGAAAATTCTTGCCACTTGTTTCACTCATCCAGATGAAATCAACCAACGACATCGCGCTTTCAATAATGCTATCAAACGCTTGCTTCCCAGCGCCGTTAATCAAGCTATCGGGATCTTGCCCTTCGGGAAGAAATGCTATCTTCGCGCTTTGATTGGGTTTGAGCAGCGGCAAGATACGCTCCACCGCGCGCATCGCGGCACGACGCCCCGCGTTATCACCGTCGAAACACAAAATAGGTTCTTTGCGCTCTTGCGGTATCATCTTCCACAGCACCAAAATTTGCTCTTCGGTCAACGCCGTTCCAAGTGGCGCCAAAGCCCCATTATAGCCCGCCTTCACACACGCCATGACATCGACATACCCCTCAACGACAATCAGCGATTGCCCATCTGCCGCCGCTTGGCGCGCCCGCGGCTCGCCATACAACATCGATCCTTTATGAAAGAGCGGTGTGTCCGATGAGTTCATATATTTAGCCGGCGTGTAATCGCTTCTGTCCGGCACGCGCAAATGATCGGGTAAAATACGACCGCCATAGGCGACAACACGTCCGCGGCGATCCGGCACCGGAAAAATAATACGGTCACGGAAAAAGGCATAAGGCTCACGCCCCTGTTTACCCGGCCTCAAAATACCGGCTTCGATCATATCTTTATCCGAATACTCCAGCGCCAACATCGCCTTGCGAATAGCCTGCCCATCATTCGGTGCAAAGCCAACACGAAAATTATTGAGCGCTTCGTCCGTATGGCCGCGCTCAATCATGTAACGATAGGCCTCAACATTGCTCGGATCGCGTAGCTGTTTTTCCATCCAGCGCGTCGCGTCTTCAAGAAGCGAATGCAGACCTTTTTTCTTTTTCGCGCGCTCGACTTCTTGCGGTGATGATTTCGGCACTTCCATCCCGGCTTCATTCGCCAGCGCTTCAACGGCTTCAATAAACGACATATTGTCGTGCTGCATCATGAAACCAACAACATCGCCATGTGCACCACAACCAAAGCAATGGTAAAATTGCTTGTCATCATTCACGTAAAAGGACGGGGTCTTCTCATTGTGAAATGGGCAGCACGCTTTGAACTCGCGCCCTGCCCGCGTCAAACGCACTTTGCGTCCAATAATATCAGACAGCGTGAGCCGCGTGCGCAGCTCCTCCATAAAACGCGGGGAAATACTCATGCCTTATATGTAGCGCGGATTCTCAAAGATTCCAATAAAATTAAATTGACATAACTTATATATTTGCTTTTATATAGGCATGACCGTTCATTTACTAGTTCGAAAAGATTTTGATGCGCCCGTAATGTGTTTTGCGCGTGAAGCGATTGCAGATCATTTAGATCATGACCCCGAACCTAATGAAAACATATCCCCACGACCAAGAACAACATTTCAAACAGGAATTTTTAATATTCC
>JBCDCD010000117.1:0-4618 GCA_039182445.1 Pseudomonadota bacterium
CAAATTTTTAGTGGTGACCGCTTGCTGGTTGCTATTGCGGCATTGCTGCTGGTGATGTTTGGCGGCATGATCCGTGGCGCATTGGGCGGGAATGCCAATCCGTTTTTGTGGCATTTGGTCGATCTAATCTTCGGCAAGTTCGGCGCGAAGATGAATAAGAAGGGCCGTCCTAAAGGCGATCTTATCTTTCGTGGCTTTATGTTGGGTATCTTTGTCATCGCGCTTGTCTTCTTGTTAGGCCGCGCGTTAGAAGTTCTCGGCGATCATTATTCGACTTGGTCGCTGATTGATATCTTGGCTCTATCGGCGGTTTTGAGTTCCGGCGCGGTGTTCGCTTCGATGGGACGACTCTATCGCGCGTTGAATGAGAAGAAAGTCACACCCGGCGCGTATTTTTCAATTGCGCGCTCGACCCGCACCGATTTGAGCAAGAATGATGATTATACGATTACGCGCGTTGGTATGGGCTTTGCGCTCAAAAGTTTTGATAAAGCTGTGGTTGCGCCGATTCTTTGGTATTTGATTGCTGGATTGGCAGGCGCGTATCTATACGCGGCGTTGGCGGCCTTGCGCTGGCGGTTTGGTAAAGAAGGACATTCCGGTGGTTTCGGCGATGCGATGATCGCGCTCGAAAAACTCATGGGCTATATCCCGAATATATTTAGTGGCTTGTTGATTTGTTTGGCCGGTCTTTTGACTCCAACCGCGGGTATGACCCGCGCGTTTTTAGGGCTTGGAAAACAAAAAGGCCAGGCCAAGTATGAAGAGGGCGGTTTACCAGTCACGGCAGCCGCATATTCATTAAATGTCTCGCTGGGTGGCCCGACGACCGATTTGGATGGCGACACCATTAAACGCAGCTGGATTGGACCCGATAAAGCCACGGCTCAGCTCGAATCAGTGCATCTGCATCGGGTGGTCTATATATGCTTTATGGCGCATCTTTTATGGCTTGCCGGGCTCTCATTTGCCGCGGTTTTTGAGGGGAATGGCCTCAATTTAGGCTTTTTGCCATTTTAGCGCCTTAAATGCTTGACTTTGGGCGATAAAATCCCTTATTGTCCGCCCAGAATTGAAAACTCCGTATTTTGAAGGAAGAATGTCATGGGTCGTCAATGTATGATTACCGGGAAAAAACAAATGGTTGGGAATAATGTTTCCCACGCCCAAAACAAAACAAAGCGTACTTTTCAGCCGAATTTGCAAGATACAAGTATCTTCAGCGAAACATTAGGCCGTAAGATTAAAGTGCGCGTGTCTGCTGCTGGTCTGCGTACGGTCGATCACAAAGGTGGTTTGGATAACTACCTGATGAACACAGCGCCAACAAAGTTGGATCCGGCCCTTCGTCCGGTTAAAGCTGAAATTGAAAAAGCAAAAGCACGCGAAGCTAAGTAATCAAGTTTTTTAAAAAGCCGCGAGACACCCTCGCGGTTTTTTTGTAACAAGGGGTATGCAATATGTCTAATACAGAGGTAAAACCAATCACACCGCATGGTAATGTTTTTGCTGCGCTCAACCTAATTGATTGGAGTGGTTCGAGAGAAGAAGCTGTTTTAAAACAAAATAGAGAAGGGGCAAAACTTCTAGAAGAGATTGTTTTTGAGAACGGCGGAAATGCTGATGCGGCATATTATCTTGGTGTTATAAAGCTCAACGATTTAGATGGGACGGGGCAAGACTTAGATCAAGCATTCGAATACTTTTTGGGTGCTCATGAAATGAAACATCCGCATGGAATCAAAGGTATGATCGCGATCCACAAAACAGCATCAGAGAGAGCAGTTGAATGTTTATCACAAGGTGCTTTTGCTCAAGCGAGAAAATATCACCTCAAATTACAAGATTTTATAGGGCAAGCGATATATGAATCGACTGGTTGCAGAATACATGAGGCTCAACCAGCAGGACATGTTATCGAGTTTGCATTACCTAAAACTGTTGTGTCGCCGTAATTTCAGTCTAGCCATTTTTAGGCTTTTCAGGCATAAAGCCTGCGATGACAGAATTTAACAAAAATATCGACTATCCGAATTTTGGATTTGAGGTCACACATAAAGACCCAAATTCTGGCGCGCGGTTGGGGAAACTCATCACGCCGCACGGGACGATAGAAACACCGAATTATATTTTCTGCGGCACCAAGGCATCGATTAAAAATCTATCTCCCGCGCAGATGTTAGAAGCGCAGACGGACATTATTCTCGCCAATACCTATCATTTGATGATCCAGCCGGGAGCGGATTTGGTGGAGAAGATGGGCGGTCTTCACAAATTTATGAATTGGCATGGCCCGATGCTCACCGATAGTGGTGGCTTTCAGGTTTTTTCTATGGGGCATGGCACTTGCGCGGACGAAATTAAAGGCCGTAATACCGCGACAAAAAAAGAAAGCCTCATGAAAATCATTGAAGAAGGCGCGGTTTTTAAATCCTATCATGACGGACAGAAATTAATGCTGAGTCCTGAAATTTCGATGGAGTTACAACGCAAGCTTGGTGCTGATCTTATTATGCAGATGGATGAATGCACGGCCTATCAAGTCACGCGCGATTATACTGCCAAGTCGATGGAGATGAGCATGCGCTGGGGTGATCGTTCGCTCGAGGCTTTTGATAAAACCCATGATGGAAAGCAAGGCTTGTACGGTATTGTGCAAGGTGGGGTTTATCATGATCTACGAAAAATTAGCGCGGAATATGTCGCGGATCGTCCGTTCTTCGGTACTGCTGTTGGCGGCTGCCTTGGTGGTAGTGATGAGGAGATGTACGGTATTCTGGAAGCAATACAAGATATTAATCACCCGGATCGCCCGATCCACTTCCTTGGTATTGGTCGTATCAAAGATGTTTTTGAATCGGTGAAGTTTGGTATCGACACATTTGATTGCGTGATGCCAACTAGAATTGCGCGTCACGGTATGGCGTTGATTAAAGGCGCGGAAAATGAACGTATTAATTTGGTGAATTCACGCTACAAAGATGATCCGGAACCGCTGGATGCGTCGATGGATATTCCATGCTCGCGCGATTATTCGAAAGCCTATATTCATCATTTGTTGAAAGCTGGGGAGATGCTGGCTTACCAAATTCTCTCTCAGCACAACGTCGCAATGATCAATCTCTTGATGCGCGAAGTGCGTGCCGCGATTGCCGATAACTCATTGGAAAAGCTGCAAAAAGAGTGGCTCGCCGACTAGATTAACCATATGTAAAGTATATTCAATCATAATAGTGCCTGTAATAAAGGGGCCATTATGTCTTATACAATTTATGAACTTGCAGCCATTATGCAGGAAACTCTTGCGGGAACTGTGTATGGCAGAGAGTATGATCTTCAAGACCCCACAATCATTGAAGGTTTTGAACAACTATTAGAAGTTTTTGCTGGCAGAGATGTCGACCCTTCAAATCTAGAAATTGCTACGGCGGCGCACCAATATATAAATGTTCTTGATGATGTCTCCAATGATGCGGGGGCAATTATCAACGGTGCTATGGATCGCGTACAAGCAACTGTTGTTCAGCATCATCCCACAGATGCAGAGGTTGCATTACAAGAACGTGTTAATGGATTAACGCAAACACTAACAGAAATAGGTTTTGACCGTGAAGTGAGTCTTGATTTGCAAGGCGCAACAGACCCAATTCCTAGCCTTGCTGAGAGACTAGAGACGATGCGCTCTGAAATAGAATCACGTGGGGGTGATCTAAGTGACCCGCAAGTAGCAGAGGTAGCGCAGCGTGTTGTTTCTTCTTATTTTACTAGTGACTTGAATAATATTGGCGCCATACAAAATGGGGCTTGGCAGCGTTTTGAAGAGACATTATCAGAGCGTTTTCCGAATGAGCAGGAGTTGGCGGCACAGCAAGAGTTGGCGGGTATGCAACAAACTCTTGCTACGATTGGTTATCATAACCTTGAAGCTGATTTGTCTACACAAGGTGGTTTGAGTGATATTCCAAGTTTAGCCGATCGGTTGCAGGAGATGGAGCGTTCTGTTGCCGAGCGTGGGGGTGATTTCAGCAATCCTGAAGTTGCAGAAGTGGCGAGAAGTGTTGTTTCTTCTTATTTTACTGATGACTTGAATAATATTGGCGCCATACAAAATGGGGCTTGGGATCGTTTTGAGACAGCATTATCAGAAAATTATCCAAACGCTCAAGATCTCGGCGAGTTCCATGCTTATTCTGGAGGTGCGGTAGGGCAAATGGCTGCAGAAGCGGGGGTTGTTACATCTGGTAATCTATTTGAACAAGGTGGCGTTCAAGCGCCAAGTGCAGCTCCGGCACCCGAGCTTGCTAACGTTTAATCATCTGCTTTTTTCATGCTAGACTATTTTAATGAGTGATATAACACACGAAGACAATTGTGACTCAAAAATGGATTGTGGGGTTTTTACCTCCAAAGAAGGTAATATCCTGATTGTTCATGACAAGCCGCTTCAAAGTGATGTTGAGTGGGTTCAATATGATCCCGAGCATCAAAAAATATATATTGTTTGTGATGATGGTGAGCTTCTGGATACAGGCATTGATCTGAATCAAGACACGCTTTCTCATTTATCGAATGGGCAGAAAGTGTTTTTATCATTGGTTCAAGATAAGAAGATTGTGTC
>JBCDCD010000118.1:0-4615 GCA_039182445.1 Pseudomonadota bacterium
CGAGTTAGGTCCACGGATAGAGAATGGAGACTCTCAAGCACATATTTCGCACTACTAAGGAATGAATCACGCTGCGATTTGAAATCTTTCTCACGGATTTTATCAATATTGTAAGACGCATCTTCAGACGCTTTGAACAGCAAGCTTGATTGTTTCTGATAAGATTCTGCGGCCTCTTCAACCAAACGTGCGGCTTTAATCGAAACGTCTGCCAAATGCTCTGTTTCGCTTTCGAGAACAGTCCGCGTATTTTCGAGTTTATCAGACATGTTATCGGTGATGTTTTTCAAGCTATCCATTTTCTCTGACAGGTTCGATACCAATCCAGATAATTTCGAGGTGGCTGTCTCAGCATCGCTGCGCATCGATTTCATTTGAACCGCAATATTGGTGCTCTGCTCTTTCGATGCGGTGAGCGACGATTGGAGCTGTTCATCCATCTGACGGCTTTGCTCCGCAAAGCCAGATCCAGCCTCATTCAGATCATTCAGCGCAACACTGGCACTCTTTGCGAGAGACGTGACCTGCGTTTCAAAACGACCAATCATCTGCAGAAGTTGTTGTTCTGTAATGGACGCAATTTCTTTTAAGGCAATACGCTGCTTCTTGCTTTGTTCATTCACATCAGTAAATTTCTCAAGCGCCTCGGATGAATTATCCTCGACACGCTTCATCTGAAGGACGAATTCATTGCCCGCCTCTTCTACTTCAGTCAAAGCCTGACTAATATGCGTAGAAATTTCATTGCTCTGGCTCGTGAGGTTCTGATGCACTTTTTCAATTTTAAGCACCGCCTTATCCGCGCTTAAGGACAGATTATCGGTTTGATCCTGAACCAAACGTCCTGTTTCTTCGATTTTCGCTTGGGCTTGCTCACTCACGCTATTGATACGATCAACATATTGATCCAAGCCAGCTTCCGATTTACTCAAGATATTAGCGGCTTCTGAAGCATTATCACGCAATGCGGTTAACGACTTTTCAAGGTCATCATTAATCGCTTGGAAAGTGTCCTTATGGTTTTTGGTTTCATAGCTTAGCTTCGACGATGTCTCTAACATTGCCTCTTGAGCATTTTGAATTGTCTCTTGCGCTTTTTGCGCTGAGGGTTCGATCTTATCCGCTGTTTCCGCGAAGACTTCTCCAGCTTTTTGCAGATCTTCTCTCACCTTTACCGAGCTGTCAGTCAAACGCGTGACTTGATCATCAATCGCTTCGTCATATTCACGCATACTGTCTAGAATGGACTCCGCACCACTCGTAATCGCTTCTTTGTGGGAGCCAATATTGCTTTCCAATGTTTGAATTGATTTATTGGCGCTATCGACGCTCAGACAGAGATCACTGGCTTGTTCCTTCAGGTTCTTACCAGTCTCTTCGACGCGTTTCAGTGATTTACTGAGGTCGCTATCAAGCTGGATAATTTTATCCTGCATATTGGCGATGGCGGATTTAGATTGCCCAATAATCTGACCCACAAAACCAGACATATCCTGCGCAGAAGAGCGCAATGAATCGCGGATAGAATTGGATTTTTCGACAGCTTGATCCGCTGACTGGCTTAAGCTTGCCATTCTTTTTTCTAGAACATCGTCGATATCTTCATACTTATTGAGGGTCTGTTGCACCATTGCCTCAATTTTATCGGCTCGTTTAAAGAACTGCTCGATCTTTTCTTCCAGCTCATTCGAGATGTTAAAGCGCTGAACTTTTCCATTTAACTCATCACTTGCTTCACTTAAAACGACATTATTTTTCTTATCCAAATGACTCAGAAGAACATTAAATTTCTCGTCAAAGCGGTTTTCCAATCTCTCGGCAATTGCACTTTCATCCACCGAACCCGAAACGGTTGCGGGAGAAGCGTTCTCATGCGCTTCAATGTCTTGTTGTAAAGCCTTACGTGCCTTATGGATCGCATAGAGAGCCGAACGCGCTGTTTTATTGATGGCTTCGTTATCAACGGAAACACTTGCTGCTTCTGCATGACCGCCAGATGTATATTTTAGCTCTTCTCGTAGCTTTTTGGTGTAATAGCGCACATCAGCACCGCGCTGAATGAAGGCAATCACCATCCAAAGCAAAGCCACTGGCGCAAGAATGCCGGCCAAAAAGCCACCGAGTATATGAGGTTGTTGTGTGAGTAAAGACCCCCAACCCACTTCACCGCCAATGTAAGATGCGCTTAAAGAGAGCCATGCGCCTGTTAAGAACAAACCAACAGAAGATGTGATGAGGAAGCTTAAGCGCCAGCCTTCATTGTCAGCATAGAAATTCTCTACCGCTTCAAAATTCGTTTCTTCGGTTGTTGGGAAACGAGTGGCAGAAATCGGTGTCGCTTTCAGTGTTTTTTCAACCGCATCCTCTTTCGCGTCTGCAGAAGAGATACGGAGTTTTTTCAAAGAGGATTTGCTTTCGATGGTGAAAGCTTTTTCTTGTTTTTTATCGTCTTTGTTTTCGGTTGATTTTTCTTTTGCGATTTCAGCTTTATCGAGTGTTTCGTCGAAGTTTTTCGATGGCGCGTCTTTTGCCTCCCCCACTTCAATTTCTATCTCTGGCTTTCTGGTTTCGCTTTTTTCTTCTTCAGGAGCTTCTTCACCTTCGGATGACTTACTTTTCTTAATCGCCAAATCAAGCTTACCAATAATCTTATTTCTACGCTGTGCCGATAGATCGCTCATTTAGTACCCCCGTAAATGCGGTCTTAAAAATTTCTCTGGAATGAAGATTTTAAAAAAGCAGGCGTACGCTTTTTGCACAAGAGCAAAAAGAAAATAATGATCAAAAATTAAACCTAAATGTGAATAAGTTCTAGGATAAGCTTCTGTAAATTTAATATAATTCTGTTTGCCGAGAAGGATAAAGATACAAGGAAAGCAAGTGAAACCATAGTTTACCCTACGGTAAGCTTGCTTGACGCTGTAGATTTGTTCTTTTCGGCAAACCTTTGAAGGCGCGGCAAATTTTTGCATCTAGGCTTTCAAACGGCTTGAAATTATCACGGGATAGTCTCTACGCCGCTTTCAAGCCTATCTATCAAAAATTTGACACGCGAAGAATAAATTAAATTTACAGAAGCTTATCCTTAATATTATTATTTTTGAAGCGCTTGAAGATATTTCTTCAGGTCTTTTTTAAGCTCCGGTGCAAGCAGGTAAAGCCCGATCACATTGGGGATTGCCATGGCAAAGATCATCGCATCGGAGAAGAGGATGATGTTATCCAATGCCGCCGACGCCCCAACGATAAGACATAAACAGAAGAAAATCTTGTAAGTCATTTCAATCCAAGCCTTTTCTTTGGTCATGAAGGTCAGCGCGCGCAGGCCATAATAGAACCACGCAATCATGGTGGAATAGGCAAAGAGGAAGACCGTTAAGGCCAATATGTAAGGAAACCATGGGATTGCACTTTCAAAGGCGCGAGAGGTCAAGCTGACCCCTTCCATGCCCTCTGATCCCTCATAAGAACCGGTCATCACAATAACCAAAGCGGTCACCATACAGATCACCACCGTATCAATGAACGGCCCCAGCATGCCGACGAAGCCTTGAGAGATATAATCTTTGGTTTTGGCCGTGGCATGGACAATCGCGGCGGAACCGACACCGGCCTCGTTCGAAAAAGCCGCCCGTTGTACACCGACGAGCAACGCGCCAATAATCGCACCCAATCCGGCCTCAGGGTTCAAGGCGCTTTGGAAAATCGTCACAAAACCAGCCGGAATATTCTCGTAATTCATGCCAATCACAACAAGTCCCGCAATAAGATAGATAGCGCCCATAATCGGCACAATTTTGGAGGCCACAGCCGCAATGGATTTCAGCCCGCCGATAATCACCGCCCCGACGAGCAATGCCAGGACAAGACCAAACAGCCAGCCTTTATCAGCCCAGAGGCTCGCCTCACCGCCCGTCACATTCACCACTTGTTGGAAGGCTTGATTGGCCTGGAACATGTTTCCAGCACCAATCGCACCTCCAATTGTACACACACAGAAAATGATCGCCAAAAACGTTCCGAAGTAACGTTGATCGCGATCGACAAAAGCCTGTTTCAGATAATACATCGGCCCACCGGCATAATGATGCTTGTTGTTCGGGTCCGGATTAACGCGATATTTCACCCCTAGTGCCGCTTCGGCAAATTTGGTGGTCATCCCGAACAGCCCCATCATCGCCATCCAGAAAACCGCGCCGGGCCCACCAACCGACACCGCCACGGCCACACCGGCGATATTACCGAGGCCTACCGTGCCCGATAACGACGTTGCGAGCGCTTTAAAACGAGAGATTTCTCCATCACCGCCATTCTTATCGAACTTACCACGGACGAGATCGATGGCATGCTTGAAATAACGGAAATTAATGAAGTTGAGGTAGTAAGTCAGGAACAATGCAATCGCGACCAGCCACACCAAGATAAGTTTGATGTTATAGCCCGTATATTGCTCTTCATAGAAGATGATGGCCGCCGCCATTTCGGCAATTGGCGCCATTGCTTGGTTAATGGTCTGATCAATATTTTCCATGATATCCCCCGTTCAACAATACGATTGTGGAAAATGATGCGGTGAGTCTGCCCTAAGCCCAAGGAAAAGCTGGATTTTTATCCA
>JBCDCD010000119.1:0-4550 GCA_039182445.1 Pseudomonadota bacterium
AACGCCGCCCGCGCTGCACATCTCGCGCGCCAAAAACAGATGATGGAAAAACAAAAAGCCGAATCCGATCAACAGTCTTCAGAAACGACCGATCAATAAAAAAACCGCCTTAAACTAAGACGGCTTTTTCTTCAGATTGTATATTTTAATTTAGCTAACAACTTGCCAAGAGCCGTCCGGCATTTGACAGGCTGTGCCGTATCCAGTTTCCTGCTGTCCACCAACATAAATTGTTTGTTGATATTCGCGGCAGTAACGACCCGCTGTATCTGATCCATCACGCACCGGTGTCACAGAACCATAGTTTCCGCTATCAGGATTGTTCCATGAAATCTCTTGGCCAATAGGTGCGGTTTGAGCTTGTTGATTGGCATTGGCAAGCAATCCACGGTCAGCATTGTCTAAGGAAGCACCAATTTCACTTCCTAAAAGACCGCCGATCAGCACGCCAGCACCCGTCGCCCATAAACGTCCGCTTCCACTTCCGATTTGTGAGCCTAAAAGACCACCGGCAACAGCGCCACCGACGCCACCAATTTTTTGTTTTGTTCCAGCATTTTGTAACGTGTTACAGCCTGCCAACCCAAATGTTGCAATAAGGGCAACAATTAATATTGTTCTTTTCATATTTACCGCCTTTCTGTGCGATTACTCTTTACTTGCGATTCTTTTCGCAAGAGTTAATGTATCGTGATTGTCGGGACAAAAATAAGACCAAAAAAAGGTTTTTTGGATTTTTTGCCCATAATTTTGACAAATTAAAAGTACGATGACTGACAACCTGTTGAAAGAAAACAATCCTTACACTGTGTTCCAAAAATGGCTCGCGATGGCTGAGGATAGTGAACTCAACGACCCCAATGCGATGTGTTTAGCCACATCATCGAAGAATGGGATTCCCAGCGCGCGCATGGTGTTATTAAAAGGTCTCGATGAGCGTGGTTTTGTTTTTTACACCAACGCCGATAGTGACAAAGGGGAACAATTGAAAGAAAACCCGCAAGCTGCTGTTTGCTTCCACTGGAAATCATTGCGTAAACAAGTGCGTGTACAAGGTGAGATCGTTGAAGTCAGTGAAGAGGAAGCTGATGCGTATTATAATACCCGTCATCGCGGTAGCCGTGTCGGCGCATGGGCCTCCAAACAATCCCGCCCGCTTAAAAACATTGATGAATTAAAAAAATTCGTTGAAGGCTATGAAGAAGAATTTGAAGGCCGTGACGATATCCCGCGTCCTGATTATTGGAAGGGATTTCGCATTATTCCCAATAGCATTGAATTTTGGATTGATGGTGATTATAGATTGCACGAAAGATATCTTTACACCAAGGACAGCGACGGCAATTGGACCGTTGGCATGCTTTACCCGTAAGAAAAGAAAATGACAAACACAAATAAAAAAGAAGAAACACAAGAAACTCAAACACGCGCTTTTGAAACAGACGTATCGCGATTGCTTGATATTGTTGCCAATGCGCTCTATTCCAACCGCGATGTGTTTTTGCGCGAACTTATTTCAAACGCTGCCGATGCGTGCGATCGTTTGCGTTATGAATTGTTGCAGAACCCAAAACTGCTTGAGAAAACCCCTTCTTTTGAAATTCGCTTAACACCGGATAATAACAACACCAGCCTTACTCTTACCGATAATGGCATTGGTATGAACAAAGAAGAGCTCATCGAAAATCTTGGAACGATTGCACGTTCTGGCACCGCTGCTATTCTTGATAGCCTGCAACAACAGGGCAACGAAAAAGATGTGAATCTCATCGGACAATTTGGGGTGGGATTCTATGCCAGTTTCATGGTGTCGAAAAACGTTGATGTCGTTAGCCGTAAAGCCGGCGAGGATCAAGCTTACTATTGGGAATCGGATGGAAAAACTGGCTTTACTATTCGCAACGCCACTGAAGAAGAAGCCAAACGCCTTCCGCATGAGTCTGGCACCTCCATTCGCCTTCATATGAAAAAAGATGCCATTGATTATCTTTTAGAAGATAGTATCAAACGCATTGTTCTCGCTTATTCCGATCACATTGAAATTCCAATCTTCCTTGAAGGGCAAATGAAGGAAGAAGATATCGCGAAACCGATCAATGCCGCTTCGGCGCTTTGGACTCGCCCGAAAAATGAGATCACTGACGATCAATATAAAGAATTCTATCATCATATTGGTCACGTTTTTGATGATCCCACCCTGACCATGCACTGGACAGCTGAAGGCGTTATTGAATACACAGCCCTTCTTTATGTTCCGTCAATGCGGCCTTGGGATCTGTATGATCCAGAACGCAAAAACGCGCTCAAGCTCTATGTGAAGCGTGTGTTTATTTCCGATGAGTTGGATAACCTCCTCTATCCTTGGTTGCGTTTTGTCCGCGGTATTGTCGACACCCAAGACCTACCGCTCAACATCAGTCGTGAAATGCTTCAAACCAATCCGGTGGTCAGTAAAATCCGTAGCGGCCTGACGAAAAAAATATTAAATGAAATTGATAAATTATCGCGCAATGATGAAGAAGCCTTTCTCACTTTATGGGGTCAATTCGGCGCGATTATCAAAGAAGGGCTTTATGATGCCCTAGAACATCGTGATGCCATTTTTAAAGTCTGCCGTTTCTACACAACCAATGATTCAGAAAAACCGACATCGCTTGATGATTATCTCGAGCGCATGAAAGACGAACAAGATACAATCTATTATATTTCCGGTGAAAAGATTGATAGCCTGCGGAACTCGCCACAACTGGAAGGCTTTGCATTTCGTGGGATAGAAGTGCTTCTCTTTACCGATACCGTCGATGAATTCTGGCTTCAGCAAATCAATCAATTTAAAGATAAAAAATTCCAATCGGTGACAAAAGGTAATGTTGATCTTGATCAATTTGACACGGAGAAAAAACCTGATGAGGACAACAAAGAAAAAAAATCCGACGATATTGAACAATATGCGCATTTGAAAGATCTGCTACATGAAAAACTCAATGGACAAATTTCTTTTGTTCGTCTATCGAACCGCCTCACAGAATCTCCCGTATGTCTTGTCGCCGACGAAAAAGGCGTGGATATGCATATGGAGAAAGTCTTAAAAATACATCAAAAATACGAACCCGATGCCAAACCAATTTTAGAAATTAATCCTGACCACGCGCTCATTAAGAAGCTCGGCGACCTCGCCAAAGATCGTGATGCAAATGATGACGTGTTATCAGACTCTGCGCATCTCTTGATGGATCAGGCGTTAATCATTCAAGGCGAAACCCCGCAAGACCCAACCGGGTTTGCGCGTCGTATGGCACAATTCATGGAAAAAGGGTTGTTATAACATTCCCTGATAATGGCGTTCGGTCATCTCGTCGATATCATCATCAGAGAAATCGAGATAATCACCGATTTCGCCAATCATCGCTTCGCGTACAACCTGCGTTAGATCGTCACCACTTTCTGACCATAAATCTAAAAGCGGACGACGATAAAGGATAAGAGTATCATCATCATTTGCCGCTTTTGTTTCAACACCAGGGCTCAGCTCTTTGCCCGCTTTATATTGCGCTAACAATTCATACGCATCCTCGACGTCGAGATCACGTAACGTCGTATCATCTGGCATGTCTTCTACTTGGATAGTGAGATCTTCGATTTTCTCGGTAAATTCATCGGGCATGATTTCCAATTGCGCATTCGCAATGACCAGCAAATCATCGGTGCTGGGCGGAACAGAAAAGTTCATAATAATCTGCTGATTCATCAAAAACTCTCCAATAAGTGAATACGCATACCACCAATGTACGCGGAAAATGGCGGTTTGCCAAGATTCCATGAAATATAATCGTATTTATGGGGGATTTTTTAATAAAAGATTAAAGATTTTCGTGATACTCTTAGAACTGGTTTACTAGGGGAAAACTATGGAAGTTTCATCACAAATTGCAGCAAGCTTAGCGCAAACCCGCGCAGACGCTTCTATATCTTTTATTCGTGATAACGCGGAACAAGATCAGCAAATCGCTGATTTATTACAATCAGCCGCCTCTAGCGTTCCCGGCTCGCCCATTCGCGGCACAAACGTCAATATTAGCGTTTAAATCTCTATCGATTAATTAACTCTTCGATATCCGATAACATCGGATAAGAATTTTGCGCGCCTGGTTTGAGGCACGATAATGTTGCTGCGGTAACCGCAGCCTTTAATGCTTTTTTCAGCTCATATTTCTCATGCAAACACGCGGCAAAAGTTCCTGCAAAACAATCACCTGCACCCGTTGTATCAACAACTTGTTCGATATTCGGTGTATCAATTGAAAATATTTTTTCTTCAGGTGTGACCGCAACGCATCCTTTTTCACCTAAGGTGATGATGACAGTTGTCTTGCCTTCTTTGGCCAAAGCCATTGCCTGATCTGTTGGATTTTTACCCGCTTCCAACTTGGCGTTTTTGATCACCTGTTCGGCTTCAATTTCATTGACAATCAAATAGTCTGAAAGTTTTAGAACAACCGACGGAACTTTTTTCACGGGCGCCATATTCATAATGATTTTAGCACCACTAT
>JBCDCD010000120.1:0-4361 GCA_039182445.1 Pseudomonadota bacterium
AAACAAGGCTTAATGAAATTGAAGACGCTGAAGTCATTGAGAACATACCACCAGAAAGAACTTTTTCAACAAGCGTCGACAAGTCCCAAAATCACAGCGTTCAACCAATGCATAAAGCTTTTGGATTTTTTGGCCGAGCTCTCAGAGCGGTAGGCGAAGAGTTCATTCCAAGTATGGCAATGAAAGCGCGACAAGAAGGCAGACGACCTGGCATCTTTTAATCAAGCAATATAGATCGTATAAGATATGGTCGGAGCGAGAGGATTTGAACCTCCGACCCCTTGCACCCCATGCAAGTGCGCTACCAGGCTGCGCTACGCTCCGACATAGCTTGTGATAAGGGGTTTTTCCTCAAAAATCAATTCTTTAGATTGCAACACAATTTTCGTTATGGTAACCAATCTTCCATGTTTGGAGAATTTACCCGCGGTCAATTAATTTCTGCTTTTAGAGAGGCTTGTAGTGAGAGCGCTGACGCAGGTGCTGCTTTTATACATCAATTTATTTTTCAAGAAGGTGTTTCCAGGGAAGAAACACTCAATGAAGAAGTTGATCGAAAGTTTGCTGCCTTGAGTGAGTTTGCAGCTGATGTTTTACAAACATATGGTCGTGGTGGAATTTTTCAAAAGTTACGACCAAGAGATTATATGGATGAGCTGGTTGGAATCGATGATCCAGCAACAAAAGAACTAAGGCAAAAAATATATGGTGCTTTTTATAAAGCGGGTCACCATATACGCGAATTAACGGATAGACCGGATTATATAATACCTAAAAACGCTAAAGCGCTTGTCGCTTAAGCGTCGAGCATCGCGCGCATCGCTTTCAGCTCGGTCAGCATAATTTCAAGTACCGCGCGCTGCTTATCGGTCATCTTGCTGCTATCAGCTTGTGTTGCTTCTTGTTGCTGCGATGTCGGCGCCTGAACAGCTGCTTGCGTTTGATCAACATTCTGATTGGTGTTTTGATTTTGGGCTTCGGCAATAATCTGCGCTTTGCCCTGCCCTTTTAAAAGCTTTTGCACGCCTTTAATGGTGTAGCCTTCTGTATAAAGTAAATGATGAATGCGCTGCAACAAAGCTACATCTTCTGGACGGTAATAACGACGACCACCACCACGCTTCAGAGGCTTCACTTGCGAAAACTTTGTTTCCCAAAAACGCAATACATGCTGTTGCACATCCAAAAGATCCGCCACTTCACTAATCGTCCGAAAAGCTTCTTTCGACTTTTTCACTTTTTTGGATGATCCTTCAAAAGAAACACTGCCCGTAATTTTTTGCGCCGGCTGTGTGACTTCTGTCGCCGTATCGTTTTGTGCTTCTTGAGAATATTGATGGGGTGATGTGGTGTTCATAATTTTCCTTTTCAGCAATCCTTGCTATTTAAAATTGTGTATCCGTTGGCGGCGGCATCGAGGCTTGCGCCTTCATCGCTTCTGTCGCCTTGTTAATTCTATCCTTGAGCACATGAGACGCCCGAAACGTCAGAACCTTGCGCGGCTTAATCGGCACTTCAACGCCTGTTTTTGGGTTACGGCCAATACGCTCCCCCTTCTCCCGAATAGTAAAACTACCAAAAGACGAGATTTTCACGTTATCGCCACCGGCGATCGCATCCATCATCTCATCCAACAATTGCTCCACCAGATCAGCGGATTCATTACGGGACAACCCCACTTCGGCATAAACAGCCTCCGATAAATCGGCGCGGGTTACGGTTTTTATATCTTCGGATTCTAAACTCATGTTTTGCTCCTTCTCCTCAAAAGGTAAAGATGGGGTTTTATGGCGTCAATTACGTTCCAACACTTAACCACAAAAAAGTGATTCATTTCAAAGGGGTTAGCCCCTTTTCTTGCCACGGTATTATGGCATAAAAGCTTGGAATAGCATACTAAAACCGCACCAGCGCAGAGCCCCATGTAAGGCCGCCACCCATTGCTTCGATGAGAAGCATATCATTTTCTTTGATACGGCCATCGCGCACTGCTTCGTCGAGCGCGAGCGGAATAGACGCTGCCGAAGTGTTTCCATGACGATCCACCGTCACCACCACTTTATCCATAGAGAGATTTAATTTATCCGCCGTCGCACTAATAATGCGCACATTGGCCTGATGCGGGACAAGCCAATCAATATCATCCGCGGTGATGTTATTTTCTTTTAAGGTTTCTTCCACGACATCGGCCATATAGGTCACGGCATATTTAAAAACCTCACGTCCCTGCATTTCGATCTTGCCCATATCGCCTGTTGTCGAGACACCGCCGGATGTTTGTAACAAATCACGATGCTTTCCATTCGCATAAAGATGCGTTGAATGAATTCCACGTGAAGAAAGATTATCTTCTACTTCTTCTGCTTCCAAAATAACCGCGCCCGCACCATCGGCAAACAGCACACAGGTCGTGCGGTCATTCCAATCAATAATGGATGACATTTTTTCCGCGCCGATTACAATAATGCGTTTTGCCTGACCCATCTTGATAAAATTATCGGCTACCGATAACGCATAAACAAACCCCGTACAGACCGCCTGCACATCAAATGCCAAACCCGGCGGAATACCGAGTTCACCTTGAACCTTTACCGCCACCGCCGGAAATGTACGATCCGGCGTTGTCGTCGCGACAACAACACCATCAATATCTTCGGGCTTAAGCTGCGCCGCCTCCAAAGCTCTTTTTGCCGCCGCGATCGCCATCGTGCCTGTCGTTTCATCATCGGCCGCAATATGGCGTTCTTTAATACCACTCCGTTGCGTGATCCAATCATCTGTGGTATCAACCATCTTTTCTAGATCGGCGTTGGTAAGGATTTTTTCAGGCAAATATGAACCTGTGCCTTTAATAATTGATTTTACCACACCCATTGAATGCTACACCCCAACAACAGAGACAAAAGATTCCTGCCCCATCAATTGCTCAATCTCATCTGCAACACGATCATTGAATCCGTTACGGATCAAATCGGCCGCAACAATAATGGCGCTCTCAGTGCCAAGCTCATCACTATTCCCATGACTTTTGACACAAACACCATTTAATCCTAAAAACATCCCGCCATTATATTTACGCGGATCAACTTTGTTCTTCATGCGCTCAATCGCACCGCGCGCAAACAGATACCCTAGCAATGCAAAAGGTGAAGATTTAAAAGCTTCGGTGAGGTAATATTTTGAGAGTTTGCCAACTCCCTCCGCTGTTTTCAGCGCTACGTTCCCGGTAAAACCATCTGTCACAACAACATCAGTCGTGCCTTTGGTAATATCATCCCCTTCGATAAAACCGGTAAAGCGCCCAGGGAATTCAACATCGGATAAAATCGCAGCGGCCGAACGAATTTCCTCATGGCCTTTCATCTCTTCGGTGCCGACATTCAAAAGACCGACGGTTGGATTGGGTATCCCCTGCACCACCCGCGCATAGACCGCGCCCAACACAGCAAACTGTGTCAACACTTCCGCATCGCAAACAAGGTTCGCGCCCAAATCTAAAACAACGCTGCTTCCTTTTTTATTTGGCATCACACTCGCAATCGCCGGACGACTAATTCCTGGCAAACATTTGAGCAGCATCTTTGACATCGCCATCAGCGCACCCGTATTTCCGGCCGAAACGACACCATCCGCCGCACCGTCTTTGACCGCTTCAATCGCAAGACGCATGGAAGAACCTTTACCATTTCGAAGCGCCACCGACGGTTTATCGGTCGATGAGATTTTTATATCGGTATGCGTGAATTGTGTTTTGCTTTTTAGATCAGGATAACGTTCTAAAATCGGTTTAGAGATTTTCTCATCCCCAAACATCAGAAACTGAATATCCGCGTTGCTTTTTAACGCCCGTGCTGCCGCCGGAATGATTGCGGTAGGGCCAAAATCCCCTCCCATCACGTCCAATGCTATTTTTTGAATTTGCGCCATAATAAAAAAACGAGTTCCGATTAATTCAACGAAACTCGCAATTCATTCTATTTAAGTCAACATGGATTAAGACGGCCAATACGGGTTTTCCCGCATCCGTTTCATTATCCGCGATCGTCCAATACCTGACGGCCCTTGTAAGTGCCAGTCTTCAGGTCAATGTGGTGACGGCGCTTTGGCTCGCCCGTATCGCGATCTTCAACCCAGTTGGTCGTGCTCATCGCATCGTGGGAGCGACGCATGCCACGCTTGGATTTTGATATTTTTGTCTTTGGTACAGCCATGATTCTATCCTCAAATCTGTAAATTCGCTGCTTTTTACCGAAATAGCTTAGAAATTGCAAGTAATTTTGTTTCACGTGAAACACTTTTACCATAAATCAATCAAATCAATTACTTAGGAATAAATTCACAACAAGAAAATACAAGTTTCC
>JBCDCD010000121.1:0-4349 GCA_039182445.1 Pseudomonadota bacterium
CTTACTCATTCGTCAAAGTGGATTTGAGTAAAATCGAAATCACCGAGGGATTGGATTTATTGGCAATCAAATCTCTGGATTTTGAGCCAGTCGATGAAAGCCGCTTTCCAGCCATTCGCATGGCACGGCATTGTCTGGATAGTGGCCTCAATGCCTGTATTACGCTCAATGCTGCCAATGAAGTCGCTGTTGAAGCCTTTTTGAACCATAAAATTGCCTTTTTGGACATCTACAAAATCATTGCGGATGAGCTCGCGTCGATGACGGAAAAGTCGGTCACGAGCCTTGACGAAATCTTGATGTATGACCAAAATGTGCGCGCTAGAGCGGAATCCGCTATACTGAATTTGTAACACTTATTTATTAGGAATTTTCATGACATCTATTTTTGACCTTGTTCAATTGGTGACAAGCAACATTGTGCTTTATGGCGGAACATTTTTGTTGGTTTTGTCTATTTTGGTTTTTGTTCATGAATGGGGTCACTACATTGTGGCGCGTCTTTGCGGTGTAAAAGTTGAAATCTTTTCGATTGGTTTTGGTAAAGAGATATTTGGTTGGACCGATAAAAAAGACACGCGATGGAAAATTTCACTTATTCCCCTCGGCGGTTACGTCAAAATGTTTGGCGATACGGATCCGGCAAGTGCTGGGCATACAGACCAAGTTGAAGAGGGGGGTAAAGCACGCTCTTTTACCGCTAAAGAAAAAGAAGTCGCTTTTTACAACAAGCCAGTCTGGCAACGCGCCCTTGTTGTGGCGGCGGGGCCGGCGATTAATTTCCTTTTTGCCATTATTCTTCTTTTTGGCCTCTATGGTTTTTATGGGCAGCCTGTCACACCGCCTGCGGCCTCTGCCGTTATTGAGGGGAGTGCGGCTCAGGAAGCGGGTTTCAAGCCACATGACGTAGTGGTTGCGATTGATGGCCAGAAAATTGAGCGCTTCGAAGATATTCGTCGCACGGTGATGGTTGCTCTGGATACCCCGCTTGAATTTGAAGTGGCGCGTGGTGATAAAATTGTGACCTTGACGGCAACACCGCAAAAAGAAGAGCTAACCGATCGTTTTGGTTTTCAACACTCACGCGGTAAGCTCGGTATTATTGGACCGGCCAATGGCATTGTCATTGACAATATTGTCTCTGTTGATGGTCGTTCGACAGATGGCGTTGATGCGGTCAGGAAAGCCCTCATACCAAAACTTGGTCGAACTTTTGAGATTGAATTAAGTCGTGGCGAGGTAACAAGCACGCTTATCGTGAATCCTGAAAAAGATCTTAATGAAGGACTGCTAGATGAAACCAGTCCTGATTTTGGTGTTCTGATTGTCGCGCAGCAACGCAAAGATCAAATTCTCAAAATGGGCTTATGGAATTCTGCCAAAGCGTCCGTGAGTGAAACCTGGAATATAACAGCGGCCACCTTAAAAGCGATTGGCCAAATCTTTTCTGGAACGCGCAGCGCGACCGAGCTTGGTGGCATCATTCGTATCGGTGCGATTGCGGGTGATATGGCACAGGCTGGATTTATTGCTCTTATAACCTTTACGGCACTGTTGTCGATTAATTTGGGATTGATTAACCTTTTCCCGATTCCAATGCTGGATGGAGGCCATTTGGTGTTTTACGCCGTGGAGGCGATCAAAGGCAAGCCTGTCCCGGATCAGGTGCAGGAATATGCCTTCCGTTTCGGCTTTGTGGTGCTTATCGCCTTGATGTTATTCGCGAATTTGAATGATGTCATACAATTAATTATCTCTGGAATGTCCTAGATTTTCCCTGTTTAAGGGTTGTTCTGAGCACGAAAATACCGTAATAAAATCAACATGTTTTTGAAATTCAAGCCGCTTGTGGCCTCCTTATTTTTGGCAGCTTTTCTTGCTGGTCTCTTTACGCTTACCTCAACCCAAGAGGCAAAGGCGCAATATGCGCAAGAACGCGCCGAGATTATTCGTGAGATTAGAGTTGATGGAGCGCAGCGTATTGATCCCGCGACAGTTCTTTCATATCTAGAAGTTGAGGTTGGCGAGCCCGGTACTTCCGATACGCTTAACCAAGCTTTGAAAAATCTTTATGCAACAGGGTTGTTTGCCGATGTGACGCTACGTCAAGATCGCGGGGTTCTTGTCGTAAGTGTGACGGAGAATCCGATTATCAATCAGGTTGCATTTGAGGGGAACGATGAAATTACCGATGCCGAACTCCAAGCCGAAATATCACTGCGTTCGCGTCAGGTTTTCACCAAAACCAAAATTCAAAATGACCTATCACGCCTGTATGAAATTTATCGTCGTACTGGGCGCTTCTCAGCAGAGATTGAGCCGAAGATCATTGAGCTTGACCAAAATCGTGTAAACCTTGTCTTTGAAATTATCGAAGGAAGCATCACGCGCATTAAGGGTATTCGCTTTATTGGTAATGAGGCATTTACAGATGACGCATTGCGTGCCGAGCTCGCGACGAAGGAAGATCGTTGGTATCGCCTATGGGGTAGCAGTGACCGCTATGATCCGGACCGCATTGAGTTTGATAGAGATTTGCTCCGCCGTTTTTACCGAAAAGAGGGCTATGCGGATTTCCGAGTGGTTTCCGCCAATGCTGAATTGGCGCAAGGGGAAGAGGATTTCTTTTTAACGTTTAACGTCGAAGAAGGGGAGCGATATGCGGTCAACACGATCACAATCAATTCGGAACTGCGTGGTTTTGATGGCGCTGTTCTTCGTGAAGATGCAACCTTCCTTCCGGGACAATGGTATAATGCGGATGAAGTGCAAAATACAATCGAAGCTATGACAGATTCTCTCGGGGATCGCCAATATGCTTTCGTTGATATCCGTCCAAGCATTAAACGTAATAGCGAAGAGGCAACCCTAGACATCGCCTTTAACATCAATGAATCTCCGCGTGTCTTTATTGAAAAAATCGACATTAACGGCAACTTGCGTACCTTGGACCGTGTGGTGCGTCGTCAGATCACCCTGGCGGAAGGCGACCCCTTTAGTCGTGTTAAATTAGCAGAATCGGAACAGAATATTCGCGACCTCGATTATTTTGAGATTGTAGAAGTAAACACAATACAAGGCAGCGCCCCTGATCTGGTAGTTGTTGATGTTCGCGTCGTAGAGCAATCAACGGGAGAGCTTTCTATTGGGGCTGGTTTCTCCACGAATGAAGGACCTTTGGCGGATTTGCGGATTCGTGAGCGCAATTTATTGGGTAAAGGTCAGGACCTTCTCTTTGCGACCACTGTTGCAGGAGAAAGAACACAATTTGATATTTCCTTTACCGAGCCGTTCTTTATGGATCGAAATTTATCGGCAGGTGTTGATGCTTTCCGTATTGAACGAGATTTGCAAGACGAAAGCTCGTTTGATCAAAAGCAAACTGGTGGAGCGTTTCGTATAGGCTATCCACTCTCGGATAAATGGCGTCAAACATGGAGATATAGGTTAGAAGATAATGAAATTACAGATGTGGGCGCAACTGCATCTATATTTATTCAAAACCAAGAGGGTAAGCGTATCACTTCTCTTGTGGGACAAAGCCTAACTTATAATGATCTCGATAGTCGCATTTTCCCCACCGAAGGTCTTACTGGCTGGATTAACACCGATGTGGCCGGTTTTGGTGGTGACGCGCGTTATGTATCGACAGAGATTGGCGCGAATTATTACATTCCGGTTTACAAGAAAAAAGTGATATTCGATATTTTGGGTGAAGTAGGTGCCATCGGTGGCTTTGGCGACGAAGATGTCCAAATTAATGAACGTTTTTATCTTGGTGGTAATGATTTACGAGGATTTGAGCAAGGTGGTATTGGCCCACGTGATGCGGCAACAGAAGACGCACTGGGCGGTAATTATTACTACCGTGGATCGGCTGAGTTTAAGTTTCCTATAGGTCTGCCTGAGGAATTGGGTGTTGCGGGTCACGCTTTTTCTGATTTTGGAACGCTATGGGAACTGGATGACAGTGGCGCAGGCATTCAAGATGAGAATAGTATACGTATCTCTGCTGGCCTTGGTCTTTCATGGCGATCACCATTGGGACCGGTACGTGTTGATGTGGCACAACCAGTCGTCAAAGAAAGTTTCGATAAAGAAGAGGTGTTCCGCTTTAGCTTCGGAACACGTTTCTAATGAGATTCTTACCGTTATTCTCTTTTATTATTATCTGCTTGTTAACTTTTCAGGCAGTAGCAAAAGAGTCATCTATTGCCGTTCTTGACCTTGATAAAATTTTAAAGGAATCGAGTGCTGGAAAATCGATTGAAAAACAACTTCAAGAAAAACGCGAAGCAGTTCAAAAAGAATTTTCAAGCCGTGAAAATAATTTGGTGAATATAGAAAAG
>JBCDCD010000122.1:0-4340 GCA_039182445.1 Pseudomonadota bacterium
CGACCACAATACGGAACGCCATGATATCGGAGAGCTGTTCGAACGAAACATTTTTGCGCTGCATTTTTTTCCAAATCGAATAACGTGTTTTTTCGCGTCCTGTAATTTCACTCTCGATCTTTTCTTTTTTCATCAAGTTTTCGAGATGCTCAATAATGCGCTCAACCAAATTCCCCGTTTCTTCGCGCAAAAATTCAAGACGATTGGTAATACTTTCTTTCGCTTCCGGATTGATATAGCCAAATGATAAATCGGCGAGCTCTTCTTTCAGCTGATGCATCCCTATCCGCTCCGCCAGCGGTACATAAATATCAAGCGTCTCTCTCGAAATACGCGCGGTTTTATCGGGACGATCCTTAAAATGATGAAGCGTACGCATATTATGCAGTCGGTCAGATAGCTTGACCAACAACACACGAATATCTTCGGACATCGCCAACAGCAATTTGCGAAAATTCTCTGCTTGTTTGCCCTCAAAGGTCTGGCTTTCAATCTTGGTCAGCTTACTGACCCCATTGACCAAATCCGCAACATCATCTCCGAATTTCTTCTTGAGATCATCATAGGTCGCCGAGGTATCTTCCAGCGTATCATGCAAAATCGCGGTGATAATCGTATCCACATCCAGGCGCATATCCGCCAAAATCGACGACACCTCCACTGGATGGGTATAATAAGGCTCTCCCGAGACCCGCGTTTGGCCGTCATGCTTCTCTTTGGCATAGTTATAAGCAGCTTCGAGCCGATCGTGATCCAAATCAGGCGTATAAGCGGCTATTTTATCGGTTAAATCGGTTAATAAAGAAGCGTCAGTCACTATTTCATGCAAAGTTATTGATAAGATTACCTAATTTACCACGCAAAAGTAAAAAAATCACTTCTTATAGGCAACGCGTTAAGTATTTATATTTTATAGAGCAGGCAATAAAAAAGGCCGCCGGAGCAGCCTTTCAAATAAATGATACTTTTGATGCGATTAAGCTGGCTTTTCTTCCTCAGCTTCTTCCTCTGCAGGCAGGTCACCACCCGCCATATCCGCCAAAGAAGATGGTTCATCATCGTCACTCACATCAGACGGCACATCCGCATTTGCAGCATCGCTCATCACGCCCCACTCTTCTTCGCCATCCATCATATCAATCACGTCTTCACCATCGTCATCCAATGGAATAACGCGCTGATTGCTGTGGATCAGATCTTCTTTAAGCTCTTCAACTTCTACAGTCTCTTCAGCAATCTCACGCAAAGACACAACAGAGTTTTTGTCGTTGTCACGATCAATCGTCAACGGCGCACCAGAGCCGATTTTACGCGCACGCTGTGATGCGACCATCACCAGCTCAAAGCGATTTTCAACTTTATCAATACAATCTTCTACGGTTACGCGGGCCATCTTTATCCTCTAGTTTTCGTGAATTTGAGCCGTTTATAAGGGTTTTTTCCAAAAACTGCAAGCGGAAAGCTTCCTTTCGCGCCGGGATCGTGCCAATCTCGGAATATGAGCCAAAATACTGCTATTCCCGATCATGACTGCCAATTATGCCCCCGTCTGGCCGATTTTCGCGCCGAAAACCGCGCCAAATTCCCCGATAAGTTCAATGCCCCCGTCCCCTCTTTTGGGGGTGAAGATGCCGAATTGCTGATTGTTGGTCTCGCCCCTGGTTTGCGTGGCGCGAATTTCACGGGACGGCCTTTCACGGGCGATTTTGCCGGCGAACTTCTTTACGGCACATTACTGAAATACGGCCTCGCCAAAGGTGAATTTAAAGCCCGCCCGGATGACGGGCTAGAGCTGATCAATTGCCGCATTACCAATGCCGTCCGCTGCCTGCCGCCGGAAAATAAACCAACAGGGCCAGAGATCAATCAATGCAATCAATTTTTGAAATCACAAATCGCGATGATGCCGAATTTGAAAATTATTCTTTCTCTTGGTTTGGTCTCGCACAATGCCGTGCTCAAAGCCTGCGGTGAAAAACTCTCGGCGTATAAATTTGGCCATAAAGCGATCCACGCATTACCAAACGGCTTAACTCTTATCGACAGTTATCACTGCTCAAAATACAACACCTCGACCAAACGCCTGACCGAAGAAATGTTTCATGATGTGTTTGAAACTATAGGTAAAAAGCTTTTATCTATTTCATAGATGGAAATAAATTAGATAAAGGCACGACCTTTGCTCCCTTTTTTTGTAGTTGAAGCAAAGTACTCTCTTCTCGATGTGCTATTTCTTGTGACGGTAAAGAACGCCCTCTTTGCCCCTCACCAACATGTGTTGGGGCAATATAAACATTAAAACCCGCACTAATTGCATCCCCTGCCGATAAGCGCATACAAGTTGTTGTGTGAAAACCCATTAGAATAATATTTTTTCTATGGGCGTTTTTTATTAGATTCCCTAATCCTGTACCACGAAATGCAGACTCATGTTGCTTGCGAACCGCATGGGCATATTGTCTGACGTTATCCGACAATCCGGCAACCTCAAGTGAGTCCGCTTTTGAAAAAACAGAATATAAGGCGACGCCTTTTTGACGCAGTAAAGGAACATCTCTTTCAATTCTTTCAGCAACCATGCGCGTACGTAACGTTCCCTGAGCGTCAAAAAAGGCGCTCTGGCAATCAACAATGAGACAAGCGGTTTGATACGGTTTTAACATGGCAGGATTTCTACCATATTTTTAATATTATGTAAATATTAATCTTCAGGCTTAGATTTCTCACGTTTAGTCAAAAGCTTATTGAGCGCGTGAATATAGGCTCTGGCGGAGGCCACTAGCGTATCCGCGTCGGATCCCTGCCCGGTCACGGTCTTGCCATCCTCTTCCAAACGGACGGTCACACCCGCCTGCGCATCGGTACCGCCAGTCACGGCATGCACCTGATAAAGCTGCAAATGCGCATTTGGATGCGGCACAATCGCCCGGATCGATTTGAAAATCGCATCGACAGGGCCTTTCCCTTCGACTTTCTCGCATTGCTCGTTGCCTTCGACTTCCAAACAGATCTCCGCCGTTTGTGGCCCTGTTGTACCGGCAACAATCTGCAAGGATTTGAATTTGATCTTGTCATGATCACGACCAATCTCATCATCAACCAACGCAATAATATCGTCATCAAAAATTTCTTTTTTACGATCGGCTAGATCTTTAAAGCGTTTAAAGAAATCTTGAAAAGCATTATCCCCAATCTCATAGCCGAGCTCTTTTAATTTATCTTTTAATGCATGACGCCCTGAATGCTTGCCAAGCACCAACTCTGACTTTGTTAAGCCTACCGACTCTGGCGTCATGATCTCATAGGTCTGCGCGTTCTTTAACATGCCGTCCTGATGAATACCGCTTTCATGGGCAAACGCATTCGCGCCAACGATCGCCTTGTTTGGCTGAACATTAAAACCAACAGTAGTCGATAACGTCTTTGACGCCTTAGTCAACATTTCGGTTTTAATATTATTATGAAACGGCGCTTTGTCATTACGCGTACGGATCGCCATGACAATCTCTTCCAACGCCGCATTCCCCGCGCGTTCACCAATTCCGTTAATCGTACATTCAATCTGGCGAGCCCCCGCCTGAACCCCTGCCAAGCTATTGGCCACTGCCAATCCCAAATCATTATGGCAGTGCACCGACAAACGCGCCTTATCAATATTCGGCACGCGATCGATCAACATTTTAATCTGCGCCGCATATTCTTCCGGTACCGCATAGCCCACCGTGTCAGGAATATTAATTGTTGTCGCACCACATTTAATCGCGGTCTCAACACACTGACACAAATAATCATCTTCGGTTCGGCTACCATCTTCGGCCGACCATTCGACATCATCGGTGAAACCACGCGCAAAAGTGACGCTTTCGGCGACTGCATCCAAAACCGCTTCGGGTGTCATTTGTAATTTATATTTCATGTGTAAGGGTGACGTTGAAATAAATGTATGAATACGACGACGCTCCGCCGGCTCTAAAGCCGTTGCACTGGCTTCAATATCTTTTTTGGTAGCGCGGGATAAACCACACACCACCGCATTCTTCATAATTTTGGAGATTTCATTGACCGCTTCCCAATCCCCTTGGGAGGCAATCGGAAAACCCGCCTCAATCACATCAACACCCATCTCATCGAGCAAAGTGGCGATGCGCAATTTTTCATCCAAATCGATGGGACGTTCTTGGTGGCGGTGGAGACCACGCTGGGCCCGGCGTTACCGCTGCAGTTCTTGGCCGAGGTCACCACCGACTACGACGACGTAGGGACGGGCAGCGTCACGATCGACTTCCAGCCTCTATCACTGAACCAGGGCAGTACTACCGTGCCCCGCGAGGAGGTCGGCG
>JBCDCD010000123.1:0-4334 GCA_039182445.1 Pseudomonadota bacterium
AAGTTGCAAGGGTGAATGGTATCCTCAAAGCCATTCAGCACAGCCATAGCGTGCAGGCGGTTATATAAAAATTCATTGGGTTCAAACGACAGGACTTTGCCAGCGCCCATCTGCGCGGCCATCAGCGAGTAGTAGCCAATATTCGCGCCAATATCGAGGAAGGTGCCGTTGTCTTTGATAAAAGGATGCAAGCAATCCAATTCGGTCTTTTCGCGTTTCTTGGCGCTGAAAAGAATTTTGGTTTCGATGGTATTGTTTTGCGGCATGAGTCGCATTTTTAATCCGTGATAGGTGACATCAACGGATTGTGTTGGATTTTGTTGTTTCCAATTACGCGCAAAGATTTTTTTGATGTTGCCAATACCGAGCCCGCATTGCATAGCCTTAAACAGGATCGCATCGGATCCTTTGGGTTTATAATGGCCAAATTTAGGGTTCATTTAAGTAACCTTGCCGTGGCATTGTTTGAATTTCTTGCCGGAACCACAGGGGCAGGGGGCGTTGCGTGGAATTTTCCCCCAGGTGGTTTGATCTTTAGCATCAAAGGCGACTTTTTCCGGGAATGGTTTTACATTATTTTGCGGTATGTTTTGCGGTGTGCCCATTAAGGCGGGATCCATGCGGCCTTCATTGCGACGCACATTTAAGTCTTCGCGCATTTGATCTTCGAGTGCGTCAACAACGCCGGGATCATTGTTGATTTCAATCATGCTCAAAGTTTGTGTTGTTTGTTCGCGGAGTTTGTAGAGCAGCTCTTCAAATAAAGCGAAGGCTTCGGCTTTATACTCATTCAACGGATCGCGTTGTGCGATAGCACGAAGGTTAATCCCCTGGCGAAGATGGTCAAGCGCGAGCAAATGTTCTTTCCAATTTTGGTCAAGCGTTTGCAGTACAAAAGATTTCTGAATATTACGCCAGATAGTTTCACCGGCTCGCTCTTTTTTATCGGCCATCATGTCGTTCGATGCTTTTTCAATGCGCTCTAGAATTTCCGCATCGGCAATGCCTTCTTCTTGTGCCCATTCATCAACGGGGAGGTCGAGGTGAAGCAAGCGCTGGCATTCATTTTTCAGGGTTTCGATATCCCATTGTTCAACATAGGCCTGTTCCGGGATGCAGCGATAGACAAGGTCTTCGATGACATCGAGACGCATATCGGTGACCATTTGTTCAAGGTCTTCGTCGGCTTCCATGATTTCACGACGCTGTTCGTAAATGACTTTTCGTTGGTCATTCATGACGTTGTCGAACTTCAGCAAGTTCTTCCGAATTTCAAAGTTTTGTTGTTCAACGCGGCCTTGTGCTTTTTCCAATGCTTTCGACAGCCATGGATGGGTTAGGGCTTCACCTTCTTTTAATCCGATGTTGGATTTTAGTAACATTTCCATTTTATCGGCGGCAAAGATACGCATGAGATCATCTTCAACAGAGAGGAAGAAGATGGTGGCGCCCGGGTCGCCTTGACGACCGGAACGACCGCGGAGCTGATTATCAATACGGCGTGATTCATGGCGCTCTGTTCCGATGACCATCAGACCGCCAGCTTTATGCACGATTTCTTTGTTCTCGGTGACTTCTTTGGTGATTTTATCGGTGGCTTCTTTTTTGCCTTCGTCAGTCCAATCATCTTCAATTTCATTGCTCATGCGCATATCGAGATTACCGCCGAGTTGAATGTCGGTACCACGTCCGGCCATGTTGGTCGCGATGGTTACAGCGCCGGGCGCACCTGCTTGTGCGATGATTTGCGCTTCTTGTTCGTGATAGCGGGCGTTCAAAACGTTATGCTTTACTTTTTTCTTTTTTAGGAGCGCAGAAAGTTTTTCCGATTTCTCAATCGAGACCGTACCGACCAAAACCGGTTGGCCACGTTCTTGACAATCATGGATAAGCGTGGCGATCGCTTCGAATTTTTCATCGATGGATTTATAAATTTTATCATCGTGGTCAATTCTTTGGATCGGCAAGTTCGTCGGAATATCTACCACGCCAAGATTATAGATTTGCATGAATTCTTCCGCTTCGGTCAATGCTGTTCCGGTCATCCCTGAGAGTTTCGGATAGAGTCGGAAGTAATTCTGGAAGGTGATCGAGGCCAATGTTTGGTTTTCATTTTGGATCTCGACTTTCTCTTTGGCTTCTAGAGCTTGATGCAAACCGTCTGAATAGCGTCGGCCCTCCATCATACGGCCGGTAAATTCATCAATGATGACAACGCGGCCGTCTTTGACGATGTAATCGGTATCAAGCGCAAAGATTTTGTGTGCTTTTAGTGCCTGCGCGACATGGTGGACGAGCGTAATATTGTGCGGATCATAAAGATTGCCACTTTCGATCATGCCGTGATCTTCCAGAAGCTGTTCGACTTTTTTATTACCGTCTTCGGTTAGCGTAATGGTGCGCGCTTTTTCATCAATCTCGTAATCATCTTTATCAAGACCAGGAATAATTTTATCGACTTGGTTGTAGAGATCGACATCACCTTCTGCTGGGCCAGAAATAATAAGCGGGGTTCTCGCTTCATCAATCAAGATGGAGTCGACTTCGTCAACAATCGCGAAATTGAAGGGACGTTGTACCATGTCTTCCAAACGGAATTTCATGTTATCGCGCAAGTAATCAAAGCCAAATTCATTGTTGGTACCGTAGGTAATGTCACAAGCGTAAGCATGGCGGCGCTCGGCGTCGGGCATGTTGCCGACGATGCAGTCACACGTCAGACCCAAAAATTCATAAATTTGTCCCATCCATTCCGAGTCACGTTTGGCGAGGTAGTCGTTAACGGTAACGATATGGACACCCTTACCTTCGAGGGCATTCAAATAAGCGGCGAGGGTAGAGACGAGTGTTTTACCTTCCCCTGTGCGCATCTCTGCGATGCGGCCTTGATGCAAACACAGACCACCCACAAGCTGTACATCGAAATGGCGTTGGCCAAGGGTACGTTTAGCGGCTTCGCGTATTGTCGCGAAGGCTTCTGGCATTATGTCATCAAGAGACTCGCCCGCCTTGATACGCTCACGAAATTCATCTGTTTTGGCTTTTAGAGCTGCGTCATCGAGGGCTTCAAATTCCGATTCAATATCGTTGATTGGTGCAATGTCATGCATCAATTTTTTGAGCGCGCGCTCGTTGCTGGAGCCAAACAGTCTTTGTGCGAATGAGATTAACATATATGTCTTTCTAAGGGGTCTTCAAAATTTGTCTCTTATATAGGGAAACCAAAGCTTTTCGTCAATTGTGAGGCTACAAAGTGTTTTAAATAATAACAGTATAATTTCTCACTTGCCCCTTGCGTTTATCCCGTGAAACAGGCAAATTTACAATGTTTTATTCGATTCACAGATGAAAAAGGAACATATTAAAATGGCTGAGAAGAACAATAAAGGTATTCTGTTAACGGTAGTTGTTGCCGTTGCCGCCTTAGTGGGGGTAGGAGCCTTCTTTTTAACGCAGGATAAAGGTGAACAGCCTGCCGAGATGGCTGCTGCCGAAACGCCTACTGATGCAGCGCAAGAGAGTGCGCAAACCGAAGCTGCAGCTGGCGATAGTGCCCAGAATGTAAACCCGCAAGCGGCAGCGGCAAATGTTCCTCCACCAGAAGGTATTCAGGTTGAGCCTGGTAACCCCGTGGTTGCGAAAGTTGGTGATAAGCCCATCACACGTGTGGATGTTTATCGTTTTATTCAAACAATGCCAGCCAATGTGCAGCAGTTGCCTGCGGCCGCCGTTTATCCAATGGCGATGGAGCAAGTGATCAATACACGTATTGTTCAAAATAAAGCACAAGATGCTGACATTGAGACAAGCGAAGCTTTCCAACAAGAACTGCTCGTTGCGAAACAGCAATTGGCACGTAATGTTTATCTTGAGCAAGAAGTCGGCAAAAGACTGTCTGAAGATAAGTTGAAAGAAGCTTATGATGAGTACGTGAAAAACATCCCTGAGGTCGAAGAGCGTCGTGCCCGTCACATTTTGGTTGAAACAGAAGATAAAGCCAAAGCTGTTATCGATCGGCTTGATAAAGGTGGTAACTTTGAAGAGCTTGCAAAGGAGCTGTCCACGGGCCCCACCGGTGAAAATGGTGGTGACCTTGGTTACTTTGCTCAAGGTGAAATGGTCCCAGAATTCTCCGAGAAAGTTTTCTCAATGAAAAAAGGTGATACAACCAAAGAACCTGTTCAAACACAGTTTGGTTTTCACGTTGTGAAATTGGAAGATGTTCGTCAGCGTCCTGCCCCTTCTTATGAGCAGCTAAAGCCTGCCATTGAAGCGGAAGTCCGTCGCGCTATTTTGACAGAGCTTCTACAAGATTGGCGTAAGAACACGGAAGT
>JBCDCD010000124.1:0-4319 GCA_039182445.1 Pseudomonadota bacterium
AAAAGTGTTGCCAATACGTTGGCTTGCTCTGTTTCATCACCGTTTAACAGCTCATTGGCTTTTTGAATAGCAATATCGGGCTTTCCGGCACTCATCGCTAAGACCATCGAATGGCTTTTAAGCTCTTTGGTGGCTTTGCTCTTATCGTTTTCAAGAATTTTGCCAATATACTGGCTGGCTGTTTTCCAGTCTTTTTGGTTTTGTGCGAATTGCCCGACGAGGTAGTTACCGGAAACAGTTGGGCGTATATAAGAGGCTCTTGGGGCAATGTAAGAGATAATGCTCGGTGATTTTGTCTCTTCAACTGTGAGCGCTGTTTGTGATTTTTGCGGCATCATTATTTCGGCGGCAAAATAGCCTGCGGCTATCGCTAATATCGAAATCGGAATAAGTGTTTTCTTATTAATAAATGACATTTTTCCTACCTACATATTGCCGTAATTTGGGCCACCGCCACCTTGCGGCGTTGTCCATACGATATTTTGTGAAGGATCTTTAATATCGCAGGTTTTGCAATGAATACAATTTTGCGCATTGATTTGAAATTTCTTCTCTCCATTTTCTTCCACAACTTCGTAAACGGCGGCCGGGCAGTAACGTTGCGCCGGCTCATCATAATTCGGAAGATTGACGCCAATCGGTACAGATGAGTCTTTTAATTGAAGGTGACTTGGTTGGTCTTCTTCATGATTGGTGTTGGTGAGCTGTACACTCGTCAATTTATCAAAGGTTAAAATGCCGTCTGGTTTTGGATAATCAATGGGCGGGCAATCGCTTGCCTTTTTAAGTTGTGCGTGATCGGCATGGTTCTTCAGTGTGTAGGGTAGCATCCAGCCACCAATCGTTTGGAAAGCTGCATGTAAAATACCAAACCAAAGCCCTCTATGAAATCCAGGGCGGATGTTACGGACTTTATAAAGCTCTTTATAAAGCCAGGATTTCTCAAAGTTCCTTTGATAATACGGGCATTCCCATCCATATTGCAGTGTTTCTTCTTTTTGTAGGCAGCCAAATATTGATTCAGCGGCAATCATGCCGGATTTAATCGCAGCATGATTCCCTTTGATCTTAGGCACGTTTAAAAATCCCGCGCTATCACCTGCTAACAACCCACCCGGCGCGGTTAGTTTGGGTAAGGATTGCAATCCCCCTTCGACCAAGGTTTTTGCGCCATAGGAGATGCGCTTTCCACCATCCAATAACTCTTTAATTTTTGGATGCGTTTTGAATTTTTGCATTTCAAAATAGGGCGATAAATTTGTGTTCCAGTAATCAAGGGCAACAACATATCCAATCGAGACTTGGTTGTTATCCATATGATATAGCCATGAGCCAGCATAAGTTTTAGGGTCGACAGGCCAGCCAACCGTATGCGTGATTTTACCTTTTTGATGTTTGCTCGGGTCAATCTCCCAAATTTCTTTAACGCCCAATGCATAGGTCTGCGGATCGCTGTTTGCGCGCAAATCGAATTTCTCAATCAGCATTTTCGTGAGCGATCCATGACAGCCTTCGGTAAAGATTGTTTGTCTTGCGTGAATTTCAACACCTGGTTCAAACATATCGGTCTTGTTGCCATCTTTGCCGATGCCCATATCGCCTGTTGCGACACCGATTATGGCGTCGTTCTCATTATATAAAACTTCTGCGCCCGCAAAGCCTGCAAATATTTCAACGCCAAGCTCTTCGGCTTGACCGGCAAGCCATCGCCCGAGTTCACCTAGGCTAATAATATAGTTGCCATGATTTTTCATCTGCGGCGGTGTGGGCAGTTTTATGCTTCCCGTTTCGCTCATAAAAAGAAATTCATCTTTTCCCGCCTCACAAGTGAGGGGGGCGCCGCGTTCTTTCCAATCAGGAATAAGTTCTGTGAGTGATCTCGGTTCTAAAACTGCCCCTGATAATAAATGCGCCCCAACTTCCGATCCTTTTTCAAGAATACAGACAGAGAGCTCTTTTTCTGCTTCATTCGCCAATTGTTTTAAACGAATTCCCGCCGATAGTCCTGCGGGGCCAGCACCGACAATCACGACGTCATATTCCATGACTTCTCTATCTTCGCGAATGGCTTCGGGCATATTTGAGCTCTTTCTTCTTTATCAACGGTTATCTTATTGAAATTGTTTCATAAAGCTTTAAAAATACTCTTAATAAGATACAGTATAAATTCACCATGGGACAGCAAAAGAACCAAATAATGCCGGATATTGAGTCTTGGTCACAAGAAGCTCTTTTACGGGCACTGCAATGGCATATTGATCATGATTGTGCCGATCTGATTGGCGACAGCGCCAATGATAAAACTAAAGCGCCGAGCTTGTCGGAAATCACCCAGACATTGCAACAAGAAAAGCCACAGGCTGTGTCACAACCTCCATCTTCATCAACACCGATTATCGGCACAGCGCAAGCGATGACAGAGTCAGCAAAGCTAGCAGAGCAATGCCAAAGTCTGGATGAATTGAAACAAGCCATACAAGATTTTGATGGGCTGTCGGTGAAGAAAACAGCGACCAATATGGTCTTCAGTGATGGCAATCCGAAGGCGCGCATTATGTTGATTGGGGAAGCGCCCGGGGCGGATGAGGATGCACAAGGCAAACCTTTTGTAGGAATGAGTGGTCAGCTTTTGGATAAGATTTTGGCGTCCATCGGTTTAGATCGTCATGCTGACAATTTGGATAACGCGGTCTATATTTCTAATATTTTGAATTGGCGTCCCCCCGGTAACCGCACACCGACACCACAGGAAATTGAAATTGCGCTGCCTTTCATCGAAAAACACATCGCGCTGATTAATCCTGATTATTTAATCCTCTGTGGCGGTGTTTCTGGAAAATCACTCTTACGGTCAAAAGACAGTATTTCGCGTTTACGGGGGAATTTTCATGACTATCAAGCCCCTGAAAACCTAGCAATAGAGCCAAAAACGATCAAAACCATGGCCACTTATCATCCCGCCTATCTTCTGAGAACACCGGCGCAAAAGCGCGCTGTTTGGCACGATATGTTGATGCTAAAACAAGCGCTCAAAGCAACATAATTCCATAATAATCATTTTTGCTGGACTTTGCACTAAAAAGCCCTTAAGACAGGCGCTCATGAGTACAGTATTGGGTAATGCATACGGCTTTTTCCAAGCCGTGACAGCGGGGGGTGCGCGTGCCAACAAAATAATGTTGGGCGTTACGGTGTTTTGCCTATTCTTAGTTAGTAGTAATGCTGTTCTCTCATCACAAAAAATATCAGCCAGTGTTGAGGTTTATGATATTGCTCTCGATGCGCCGATCCCTCTCAAGAAACCTGACCTTCATAACGACGAAGCAATTATTGTCGCGATGGCGTTGCCAAAAGAATTGGATTTCTCTAACACGTCGCGCGATGAAAAAAATCAAATTGAAATCGCCAAAAAGATTTTCGAATTGCAATCCAAAGAGCAAATCAGCGAAGCAAACAAACTTCTTCATCGTCTCAATGACGAAGATTTACGCGGTCATGTCTTGGCGCAGCGTTATTTAGAAAGCACCTCTTATATATCGACAGCAGAAGAATTGAAGAAATGGCTAAAAACTTACGCTGATTACCCGCAGGCAAATGACGTCTACAAACTTGCCAACCGCAAAGGCGCCGAAGGGATCAATAAACCTGCGCTAAGAAGATCGATTGCGGGGAACGTTGTCACGCAGAATTACCGTGCCAAAACTTATCAAACCACAATCCAAAGAACAAAAATACAAACCCATCAATATTTTGATTTAAAGAACAGCATTAAAAATCATGTGCAGATTAAAGAGCCAACGAAGGCGCTTAATCTTCTTAATCAAACCAAGTATGAGTCGATATTAGATGATGTGGAATATGATCGTTTGCGCGCCGAAATTGCTGCTGGTTATCTCTATGCCAATCGTTTAAAGCACGCCCAACGTCTTGCTGATGCGTCGATTAAACGATCCGGTGCGAAAGCGCCGCAAGCGGCATGGATTCTCGGTCTCGTGAAATGGCAAGAGGGGCAATATTACGCTGCAGCCAAAGCGTTTGAGATTGCTTCTAACTCACCGTACTCAACGGGATGGATGGTCGCCTCTTCCTCTTATTGGGCATCGCGCGCCTATTTAAGAGCAGGGCAGAAAAATAAAATTCGTGCTCTTGTTGAAAAAGCAGCACAAGATCTTGGGGAAGAAAATATAAAAAAAACAGACGAGAAATTAAAAAAAGGCCAATTCTCAATGGAAGATTATCTTTCTCAGTTACGTCAAATGAAAAAAATGGGTGGGATAGAAGGAATAATGTCATTTCTCCCTGGAGTATCAAAAATTAAG
>JBCDCD010000125.1:0-4213 GCA_039182445.1 Pseudomonadota bacterium
ATTAACGGTGCTTTATAGAGGATAGTTCCATGCAAAAACCAACCACAAAACCCAATCGCCCTTATTTTTCTTCCGGCCCTTGTGCCAAACGTCCAGGATGGGACGCGAAAAATCTAGAGAATGCTTGGTTGGGGCGCTCGCATCGTGCGGCGGGTGGTAAAGCGAAGCTCAAAGAAGTGATTGATCGTCATGTTGAATTGCTCGGTATTCCTGAGGGATATCGCTGCGCGATTGTACCGGCGTCCGATACCGGTGCGGTGGAAATGGCGATGTGGAATTTGCTCGGTGAGCGTGGTGTCGAAATGTTAGGCTGGGAAAGTTTTGGCCTTGATTGGTGTAAAGATGTCGAAAGCCAACTAAAACTCGATGATGTGAATTACTTTAAAGCGGACTATGGTCAGTTACCTGATTTGTTGAAGGTTGATACGGATCGTGATGTGGTCTTTACTTGGAATGGAACGACGTCGGGCGTAAAAGTGCCGAATGCGGACTGGATTAAAGAGGATCGTAAAGGATTAACGATCTGTGATGCGACATCAGCGGTGTTTGCCTATGATTTGCCGTGGGAGAAGCTCGATGTAGTGACGTGGAGTTGGCAGAAAGTCTTGGGTTCTGAGGCCGCGCATGGGATGTTGGTCATTTCTCCGCGCGCAGCAGAAAGATTACAGAATTTCACGCCAGATCGCGCTTTGCCAAAGATTTTCCGTCTGACCAAAGGCGATAAACTTATTGAAGGCGCGTATCAAGGCGCGACGTTGAATACACCGTCTATGATTGCAACCGAAGATTGCTTAGATGCTTTAAAGTGGGTTGGGTCGATCGGCGGTCTCAAAGAAACAGTTGCGCGCAGCCAACAAAATTTCGATGCTGTGAATGAGTGGGTTCAAAAAACCGACTGGATTGAGTTTTTGGCAGAAGATGAAGCGACACGTTCGACAACATCAATTTGTTTGAAAATTACAGATCCATCTTTCACCGCGAAAAGCGAAGAAGATCAATCGGCATTCGTCAAAAGCATGGTGAAACTGCTCGAAAGCGAAGAAGTAGCCTATGACATTAATGGCTATCGTGCGGCGCCTCCCGGGATCCGTATTTGGGGCGGAGCGACTGTAGAGCCCAGTGATACGGCGGCCTTGATGCCATGGCTCGATTGGGCTTTTGCCATGGTCAAAGCCGACGAGCAGCAAAAAGCAGCTTAATTCCATTCCTCTCTTGATTTGCTTCATAGCCATGCTATGAAGAAGGCCTGTTTGCCTAAACAAGACAAAATTAGGAGTTATATGATGAGCAAGCCCAAGGTTCTTATCGCTGATAAGATGAATCCGCTCGCCGCGGAAATTTTTACAAAAAAAGGATGTGACGTTACCGAAAAAACAGGCATGAGCCCGGAAGAGCTTATCGCCGAGATCGGCAATTATGATGGATTAGCAATGCGTTCATCAACAACAGTCACGCCCGAAGTTCTCGAAAAAGCGACAAATTTAAAAGTCATCGGCCGCGCCGGAATTGGTGTTGATAATATTGATGTCAAAGCGGCAACTAACGCCGGCGTCATTGTGATGAACACACCGTTCGGCAATTCGATTACAACAGCCGAGCATGCGATTGCGATGATGTTCGCGTTGGCACGTCAAATTCCGCAAGCGAATGAATCAACCCATGAAGGAAAATGGGAAAAGAAAAAATTCATGGGTGCGGAGCTTTTTAGCAAAACACTCGGTGTCATTGGCTGTGGCAATATCGGCGGAATCGTTGCTGACCGTGCGGTTGGGCTGAAAATGAATGTCATTGCTTTTGATCCATTCCTCACTGAAGAACGCGCTGTTGAACTGGGTGTTGAGAAGGTGGAGCTCGATGATCTTTTTGAGCGTGCCGACTTTATTACTATTCACGTACCGAAGAATGACAAGACCGCCGGTCTTGTGAACAAAGATGCGATTGCCAAAATGAAAGATGGCGTGCGCATTATTAATTGTGCGCGGGGTGGTATTGTTGTTGAAGCGGATCTGAAAGAAGCGCTCGATAGTGGTAAAGTCGCTGGCGCGGCTTTGGATGTTTTTGAAGCCGAACCGGCCAAAGAAAATATCTTGTTTGGTCATCCGAATGTTGTGTGTACGCCGCATTTGGGCGCAGCAACGACCGAAGCACAAGTCAATGTCGCGATTCAGGTGGCGGAACAAATGGCGGATTACCTCGTGAATGGCGCGATCACCAACGCTTTGAACATGCCGTCTATCTCGGCCGAAGATGCGCCGCGATTGAAGCCGTATATGAAGCTCGCAGAACAATTGGGAAGCTTTGCTGGTCAAACGACAGAAAATGCCATTCAATCCGTGGCGATTGAATATGAAGGCACGGTGTCCGAAATTAACACCAAGCCATTAACGTCGATGTTGCTGGCGACATTATTAAGCACTCAATTGGAGACGGTGAACATGGTGAATGTTTTGAGTATTGCCGAAAGCCGCGGTATTGATTTTTCCGAAACCAAAAAAGGCAGTTCCGAAAATTGGCGTAGTGTGATCACGGTGAAGATTAAAACCGATAAACGTGACCGTAGTGTTTCTGGCACGCTCTTTACCGGCAAAGAACCGCGTATTGTGGACATTGAAGGGGTGCGTATCGAAGCGGGATTAAGCGAAGATATGCTATTTATTCGTAATGAAGATAAACCGGGTCTAATCGGTCAAGTTGGCGGAATCCTAGGGGATGCGAAGCAGAATATTGCGAATTTCCATTTGGGCAGAACCCCAAAAGGGGACTCCGCGATTTGTTTGGTTTCGTTGGATCAGCCGTTGCCAGAAGAAGTGATGGCGAAGATAAAAGACCTATCGCAAGTAACGCAGGCAAAACGTCTAAAGTTCTAAAATATAGTCTTCCAAATTACCGTTTGGACTGTGTTGCTTCGTTCCTTAGGTAGGTTAACTACCCTTCGTCTCTTGCGCCTTGTCCAAACACTAATTTGTTTGACTATGAAATATAGGTTTCTTAAAACCCGGTAGGTTCCACTTATCGGGTTTTTTGAATACATATGTATTTCATATGCTAAGTTTTTGCAGAATAAAGAAATCTGAACGCTTAGAATAAAGATAGTTTTTGTCTCTTTAATATTTTATGCGTGACGATGATACTTATTAATCAAGATAACAAAAATCAGATTCTCTCTTTCTTGCCGCTCATCCGCGACAATCCGGATCAGTGGCATGTAATCAATTTAAAATTGGATACAGATAGCGAAGAAGAAGCCCGGTCAGTCGTTGTGAAATTCGTTGAAGAATATACGGATAACAATGGTTTTGCCTATATTGAGAGCAATCAGAAGGTAATTGGTGTGATTCATTTGGGCATTGTTGAGAGCTATAGTTCTATTCAAAAGAATATTGAAAGAAAGATTGATGATAAGCGTTGCATTGTTCGGGCGCAAAAAATGACAAAAAACGGTTTAAAGCAGATCGAAATTAAAATCACCAAAGGGAAATCAAAAAATTCGGATCTATTTGGTATGCGCGAGAATAGAGCACGATCGGTTGTCGCTGTCGTGGATGACGATATGTTTATCCGAAAAACGGTGTCATCTTTTTTGAATTCGGTGTCCGAAGTGCATGAATTTGAAGATGCGCCCTCGTTTTTGGAGCAATATGCGAAGGTAAATCCCGATATTGTGATTTTAGATATCCATCTGCCAAAAACGAACGGGTTGGACGTCATTGATCAGGTTGTTGATGAGGACTCAAATGCCTTTATTTTGATCTCTAGCGCTGATTCAACAGCCGAAAACGTGCAAAAAGCTATTAATAATGGCGCTGCAGGGTTTTTGGCCAAGCCCGTCCATAAGAAAAGATTGATGGATTATACGCAAAAATGCCTCACATTTTCGGATTCGGCGGCATTTTAAGCGGTTTTGCCGCGCTCTTATGAGCGGGAAAGTCTTAAAAGCCTTTATTTCGTTGGAATTACAGCACTTTTTTGCATAATGGCAGGGCTTTTTGTTAAGATTTTTTTATAAGTTACATGACATTATATAGGTGAAAAACAAAAAGGGGCGTGTCTGGCTATAATTTCTGGAAAAACGCCACTGTTTTAACCGTTTTTTAATAATTTGTCAACAATTATGTTAAATTATTCGTGCCAGAAATTATAGCCAGACACGCCCCTTTTTGTTTTTCACCAATATAATGTCATGTAACTTATAAAAAAATCTTAACAAAAAGCC
>JBCDCD010000126.1:0-4191 GCA_039182445.1 Pseudomonadota bacterium
AAAAATTGGAGGATACATCAACCAATTGTTGCTTCGGAGACTGGTTTTTATGTCAATTTAGCCGAAGAGCTTCGACCAGAACTAGATGCGTATGCAGCTTTTATTCAAGATAGACTTGGCGTTGAAATAAAATTTTCAGCGGCATGCGTAAAAGAACAAGACTCGGCAAATCGTAAATTATTAGATACAACTATTGTTGGCTTCCCAGATAGAATTGGCGATTATTTAAGGATAACAGGCACTATAAAAAACGCGGGGCACGAAAGCGTTGGAGAATTGGATGCTGTGATTAGTTACTTACGCGGTGCACCAGAAATTTTAGGGTACAAGGATCAATTCTCGCACCCAGACAAAGAGAGTGGCTTCCGATCTTTCAAAGGGCGTGTCCTCATAGAAGACCCACACGATCCACAAAAACGAATGCTCGCTGAGATGCTCATAGAGCATGAAGGCATGAAGAAAGCTAACGCATGCACAAAGTCTTTAAGAGATATGGATAGAGCTCTACAGCAAATGGACTCAGGCTTTAAAACCCTGTTTGGGATAGCCACATCTTCCGTAACACAAGCAAGAGCAGGGATTAATCAAGCAAGAAAACTTATTCATGACACTGTTGCGAGTGATATTGGGCTCAATCATCTTATTTCCGATGACTCTGGATATCATTCTTTGCTTAATAAAGAAGAGCCCATCAAAACAATGCATGGGAGTATGCACGGCGTCAGAAGACAAGTTAAGAAAGTACTTGAGAATGCTCTGGGCAGAAGCTAACGTCTAACCCAATTTTCCTTCAATAGCAGACACAGCGTCATTCGCAGCCTCAGGTTTTGCTCCACCGGCCTGCGCCATATCAGGACGACCGCCGCCCCCTTTACCGCCGAGGGCTTCCGCGCCCGCTTTCACCAAATCAACCGCCGAGAATTTTTCTGTGAGATCATCGGTAACCCCCACAACAATCGACGCCTTGCCTTCTTGAGTGGAAACAAGCGCAACAACACCGGAGCCTAATTTCTTCTTCAGATCATCGGCCATGCCTTTGAGGTCTTTCGCAGGGAAATCCTCCAGCACTTTTCCAATATATTTAACGCCGTTGATGTCTTTCACATCATCATTTGAAGAAGAACCACCACCTGTTACCAATTGCTTACGCAAATTCGCCACCTCTTGTTCTAGCTTTTTCTTTTCTTGCGCCAGTGATTGAACACGGTCTTTAACTTCTGCCGGTGCGGATTTTAAAATCTGCGCCGTATCATTCAAACGCTGCTCTTGTTCTTCTAGATAAGCCAACGCATTCGCACCAGTCAGCGCTTCGACACGGCGAATACCAGCGGAGACTGCACTTTCAGAGACAATTTTAAAGAGACCAATATCGCCCGTGCGTTTCACATGGGTTCCGCCACAAAGTTCAACAGAGTATTTCTTATTGCCTTGATCGGTTCCCATTGAAACAACGCGTACTTCATCGTCATATTTTTCACCAAACAATGCCATAGCCCCACTTTCCATGGCTTCGTCGATCGGCATCACACGGGTGACGACTTCTGTATTGGCGCGAATTTCCTGATTGACGATTTCTTCAACTTTTTTGAGATCGTCTGCGCCGACTGCATTAGGTTGTAAGATGTCAAAACGCGTGCGCTCTGCATCCTGTAATGAACCCTTCTGCGCCACATGATCACCGAGCGTTTGACGCAAAGCCTCATGAAGAAGGTGTGTGGCTGAGTGATTGGCACGAATGGCCGTGCGACGCGCATGATCAACTTTCATATGAACGGTTTCACCATTCTTGAAGTTACCTTTAATGACTTTACCAATATGAACCCATAATTTACCGACTTGTTTTTTTGTATCATGAACTTGAAAAATAGCACCTGTATCTGGTGCAGAAATAGTACCAATATCTCCTACTTGACCACCTGATTCTGCATAAAATGGAGTTTGGTTAGTAACAAGATAACCCTCTTCTCCTTCTAAGATTTTAAGTACTCTACCTTCTTTTGATTGTGCATATAAAACATTAGCTTCTAGCTGCTCAGATTCGTAACCTAAGAATTCTGTTGCTCCATGTTCATCTAAAACCGAAAACCATTTCTTTTCATACGCATCATCGCCAGAACCCGACCATGCGGCACGCGCAGCTTTTTTCTGTTCTTCCATCGCTGCATCGAAACCCGCCATATCAACCTCAATGCCCTTGGCTTTAAGCGCATCAGCCGTTAAATCAACAGGGAAACCATAGGTATCATAAAGTTTAAACGCCACGTCACCGGCAAGCGTATTATTGCGTACATTGGCCGCCTCTTCTTCGAGCATTTTCAAGCCGCGATCGAGTGTTTGTTTAAAACGTGTTTCCTCATTCTTAAGCGTTTCAGAAATCATGCTTTCAGCACGTTTTAATTCCGGATAGGCTTCACCCATCATCGAATTCAGCGTTGGCAACAAACGATACATGAGTGGTTCTTTTGCACCTAATAAATGTGCATGACGCATGCCGCGACGCATGATACGACGAAGCACATAGCCACGCCCTTCATTGGACGGCATCACACCATCCGCCATTAAGAAAGCAGAACAACGTAAATGATCGGCAATGACGCGATGGCTCGCCGCCATGTCGCCATCCGGCGATACGCCTGTGAGGTCGGCAGAATTTTCAATGATGGATCGAAGAAGATCGATACCGTAGTTGCTCACCTCACCCTGCATCAAGGCTGCCATACGTTCCAAGCCCATGCCTGTATCAATAGACGGCTTCGGCAGTGGACGACGGATGGGTTTTCCATCATCGCCTGGCTCTTGTTCATACTGCATGAAAACGAGATTCCAAAACTCAAGGAAACGATCGCCATCTTCTTCGGGAGATCCAGGAGGGCCGCCTTCTAGCTGATCGCCTTGATCATAGAAAATCTCTGAACAAGGACCACAAGGGCCTGTATCCCCCATTTGCCAGAAATTATCATCGGTCGGGATACGGATAATACGATCATCAGAGAAACCAGCAATTTTACGCCATAGACCCGCCGCTTCTTCATCTGTTGAGTGCACCGTAATCAATAATTTATCTTGCGGCATGCCGAAATTTTTCGAGATCAGTTCCCAAGCATAGCTAATCGCTTCTTCTTTGAAATAATCACCAAAGGAAAAGTTTCCGAGCATTTCAAAAAATGTATGGTGGCGTGCAGTATACCCGACATTATCAAGGTCGTTATGCTTCCCTCCAGCACGCACACATTTTTGTGCCGTGGTTGCCCGGGTATAAGGGCGTGTTTCAGCACCTGTGAAAACATTTTTGAATTGCACCATCCCCGAATTCACAAACATCAAAGTCGGGTCATTTTGCGGCACAAGCGGCGAAGAATTTACATGCTCATGGCCGTTTTTCTCAAAAAAGCCGGTAAATTCGGTACGGATTTCGTTGACTGTCTTTTGCATCGCTTGTCCTTATAAAAATTGCTCTCTCATAATGCGAAAACAGCATAAAAAGGCAAGATTTAAGTGTATCTGTGGCTGAATTAGCGCAAGGCGACGTCGACGAGGCCGCTATCTTGGGAAATATAGCGCGCCCAGCGACCTTCCGCGACATCATCAAGAGAATGAAGCTTCTGATCATAGCGCATACGGTAGAGCCAGAAATTCGCCATCACGCGCTCAACAAAAGCGCGTGTTTCATGGAAAGGAATAACCTCAATAAACAACAGTGGATCATCAATATGAGAGTACTCACGTTTCCACTTTGAGAGGGTCCCCGGCCCGGCATTATAAGCAATGGCCATTGCCATCAAATCCTGTCCGACAGCGCGGTGGTTTAATAAGTAATGAATATAATTTTGTCCGAAGGCGATATTGACCATCGGTTCGTGCAAACGATTCAGCTGACCCGTTAACTCTCCGCCATTTTTATTGGCAATATATTTTGCTGTTCTTGGCATGAGCTGCATCAAGCCGGTGGCACCACTCGCATTTTTCGCGCCGCTTTGGAATCGTGATTCTTGTCGAATGATTGCATTGATTAGTGCCCGATCGACTTTGTATCCATTGTCAGGATTCCACGCTTTTTCAGGATACAGTGCAGCATCATAAAATTGATTGTTATCTGGTTGGAAAGCGTAGCCGATTTTATAAGAAAGCCCTGCGAGTTTATAATGATGCGCGAACGCAACCAGCGCTTCTCTCACCACCTTTTTGTTGCGG
>JBCDCD010000127.1:0-4182 GCA_039182445.1 Pseudomonadota bacterium
AAAATTCCTTATTTTGTCTAGCAGCGGCGGCCATCTTCGCCCTAAGTGTTATTTTCCTGGGTTCCAGTATCAATAACGGCTTGAAAAGCTTCAATAATAATGATCGCTCCGTGGTGATGAAGGGGCTGGCCCAGCGCGATGTAAAGGCTGATTTGGCGCTTTGGACGATTTCTTACACCGAAACAGGCAATAATTTACCGGAATTACAGGAGCTCATGGAGTCACGGGGTCGTGATGTTGTTGATTTCTTACGCAAAAATGGTATTTCCGGTGATGCGGTGACATTAAACAACGTCAGCGTGCAAGATTTAATGGCGCAGTCTTATCGTCAAAATAATGCGGTGCTGAATCGTTATATTCTCACACAAAGTTATTTGGTGCGTACCAATGATATTGAATCAGTAAATAAAGCATCAAAAAATATTGGCGAGCTCATCAAAAAAGGCATTGTTTTTGCGCAAAGAGGATCTAATCAGCCAACATATATCTTTACGGGTCTCAACGATATAAAGCCGGAGATGATTGCTGAAGCGACAGAGAATGCGCGTGAAGGAGCAGAGCAATTTGCAGAGAATTCCGGACAGGAAGTTGGGTCTATAAAGCGGGCGTCACAAGGCGTATTTCAGATTTTGCCCCGGGATCAAACCTTTACGATCCCTGAAGCACAGCAAATTAACAAGACGGTGCGCGTGGTATCGACGATTACGTTTGATTTAGAGGATTAAGCGGAGGCTTCTTCTGTTTTTGGCTCTTCTTCATCCTCAATGAAAGTTTTGGCACCTGTATCGACTTTGTTTTTGCTGGGATCGTAAGCTTCTTTGATGTTGGACATTTTCATGTCGGTGAGCGCAGCAGGATTAAGCCCTGTTTCTTTGGCAACCATCATGTAGATCGCTTCCATAGAGAGTTCCCGCTCTTCTCCTTTGAACATATTGTGCCAACCACAAGCGGCATCCATCGTGATGATTGATTTATCCGGCTGTGTCCGTTTGCGAAGATGTTCTTCAGTGAGTTTCACAACCTCTTCCAGACATTCATCCGAAATTTTGAGCTTATGATGCTTCTCATAGCCAGGACGAATCCCTTTTAGAATTAACAATGTTTCTTCCGCTGTTGGCATTCGCAAATGCACTTTTTGAAAACGACGATCCAACGCTGGATCAATCGCAACATATTGGCGGAATTCATCCAAAGTTGTCGCGCCAAGAATATGAAGATCTCCAACGGTCATATAAGGCTTCATCACTTCGGATAGTCCCGCATAGGCCGAACCTGTTACGGTTGGCATGATGGTGTGAATTTCATCAATAAAGATCACATAGCGCGGTAAAGAAGGATCGTGATAACGTTCAGCAATGCCTTTACAGATCGGAATGAAGCGCGCTTGGAATTCGCCGGGGCTATTCGTTCCGGCGGCCATCGCGGGCATATCCAATTCGATAATTTGCGCATTTTTCAAATATTCGGGCACACGTTCGGCAACAACGGCTTGCGCTAAGCCCGCAACAAGGGCGGTTTTACCAACCCCGGCGGGGGCAAGCATACAGGCATTTTTACGGTTACGTTGGAGCAGGATAAGCATAACCTGATCAATTTCGGCATCACGGCCGACGATAGGATCAAAGCGCCCTTCGCGCGCCAAGGTCGTGTAATTGCGGCAATATTTATGCAGCAATTCATCAAGCTCTTCCTGGGGGACAACGTAGTTTTTATCACTCATGGGAATATTGTACGTTATAGAGTACTAAAAAAGAATGAATTAAATAATTGACATAATGTTTTTTTATGTTTCATTGTCTCTATGGCATATGTTTTTGAAAAACTAGCACTCACTGAGTCAGGACGTGTTACTTTAAATTTAAGCTTTGGGGATACCAAAGATTCTGCGTACAAAGCAGGTGTTATAACGTTAGAAGTAGCACCGGAAGTAGATTTTTCATCAGATGATGAAAATGATGTGGAAGATATAGCTGTATACTGTGTTTCTGCAGTACGTATAAATCAACCCCATTTGATAAATGAGATAGGCAGTTTACCGAGAGCCAGACAGTTCTTTTTTCATGCAACAACAGCGGACGAAGCGCTTCGTATATTAGGCCAGACGAAAGTTGTGGAGCTTACTGATGACGTTAAAGCTGGCGTAGAGGACGCTTTTGCACCTCATTTATAATAAAAAACAAACAGTTTCTAAATCCGTATGAATGATGCAATTAAGGATTGAATCAGCGACGAGCGGCTTTGGCTGGTAGCCAACGCCTAAACCGGCCGCTTCAAGCATAGGAAGATCGTTCGCGCCATCGCCAATAGCGACAGTGTCGCTAATATTGATATTCTTTTCTTGAGCATAATGGTTGAGATATGCCAATTTCGCGTCCTTATCGAGAATCGGCTCGATCACATTGCCCGTGAGTTTTCCGTCTTGAATATCCAATTGATTGCCGTGATTGTTATCAAAGCTAAGCTGTTTCGCTACGGCATTGGTGAAATAGGTGAAGCCCCCTGACACAAGCACGGTATGGATATTGTTGTGTTTAAGGGTTCTGAGGAGCGTTTTGGCGCCCTTGGATATCTGTGTATCATCAAGTGTACGTTTTATGGCGTCTTCGGGGAGATTTTTGAGCAAACCAACACGTTCTTTCAGAGCTGCATGGAAATCGAGTTCTCCTTTCATCGCGCGTTGGGTGATGGCGGCGATTTGATCTTTAATGCCCGCTTCGGCCGCCAATTCATCTAGTGTTTCTGTGGTGACGATAGTCGCATCCATATCGGCGAGGAAGAGCTTGGCTTTAAAATCATGGGGTGTGCAGAAGATATCAATTTTGTGTGCAGCTAATGTTTCACGGTGCCGTTTTATTTCATCTATCGATAAGGCGCTGTTGATATTGGCTTGCGCCGCTTTATCGGCTACAAGCCATTCATACTGTCCCTGATATATTTCATTCAGTTGTTCAATTTTGAGATCGTTATTGGCGGCAACGAAAGTAAGGGTGTACGTCATGCAGCTTGATCGCCTTGCGCCGCTTTTTGGCCAAATTCAATCGCGGTGAGGTAAGACGTCACGGCGGCATACCATCCCATTTTCAGCGCATCCGCCGTTAGCGCATGGCCAATGGATACCTCCGCACATTGCGGCACGGCCTCGATAAATTTTGCGAGATTATCGAGATTGAGATCGTGGCCAGCATTAATGTCGAGGCCGGCTTTCTTGGCTTCAATCGCTGTTTCGGCATATTTCTCGATAGAAATCTCATCTTCGGCATAAGGCCCGGTATAAAGCTCAATTCTATCCGCTCCAGTGGCTTTGGCGCTGGCAATCAAGGCTGGATCAGGATCAAGGAAGAGCGAGACGCGACGCCCGTTTTCTTTCAGTTGCTTGATAATCGGCTCAAGAAACTCGCCTTTTTGATTTGTGTTCCAGCCATGATCAGATGTACGTTGATTGGGTTCGTCTGGGACAAGCGTGACTTGATGGCAGTCATAAGCCAAAACGCGTTCAATGAAATCGTCAGAGGGGTAACCTTCAATATTGAACTCAATATCTTTTTTATAAGCGACAAAGTCGCTAATAGCTTTTATATCATCAAAACGAATATGCCGCTCATCGGGGCGGGGATGAATGGTCAATCCATGCGCGCCAGCGCTTAAGATAATCTCGGCATGCTCGAGCAAGTCGGGATAGCCAACATCGCGCTGGTTTCGCAAGAGCGCGAGTTTGTTCAAATTAACGGATAATTTTGTCATGCTTTATTTATAATACTGTTTTCCAATTTTGACAGCAGTAATTATATTCTTCAAAAGTTTATAAGTGCTTTTGGCTCCCGCCCGTTATAACGGGCGAGGCCGCCGTCGCGGCCTTTGATTGCTTAATAGTTTGTGTTTGCTCTAGACAAATTCATTATAATTTCTTACATCATCAAAATGTTATTAACGGTGCTTTATAGAGGATAGTTCCATGCAAAAACCAACCACAAAACCCAATCGCCCTTATTTTTCTTCCGGCCCCTGTGCCAAACGTCCAGGATGGGAGGCGAACAATCTAGAAAGCGCCTGGTTGGGACGCTCGCACCGTGCGGCGGGTGGTAAAGCGAAGCTCAAAGAGGTGATTGACCGCCATGTTGGGTTGCTGGGTATTCCTGAGGGTTATCGTTGTGCAATTGTACCGGCGTCCGATACGGGTGCGGT
>JBCDCD010000128.1:0-4168 GCA_039182445.1 Pseudomonadota bacterium
ACTTGAACCCCCGACCAATCCGTTATGAGCGCAATTCTAGCACGCAAACTATAAGAAAACCAACACTTATATACCCCCTCTTGACACGATTCCGACTCGGAAAATCAAACTTATACGTACCCAATACGTACAAGTTTGATTTTCCGAGTCGGAATCGTGTCAAGAGGGGGTATATAAGTGTTGGTTTTCTTATAGTTTGCGTGCTAGAATTGCGCTCATAACGGATTGGTCGGGGGTTCAAGTCCCTCTTCGCCCACCAATTTTACATTTTAGTGCGTTATTCGCTCCTCATGTATGTTCATACACTTCGTCGCTCATGCCTGCTAAAATATAAAATCAAACTGACTTAGGTTATCATGCGCTATTTTGCTTTATTATTGATTGTTTTTCTTTCTGCTTGTGGTTCTCAAACACCAGCACCTGTTCGCACATCAGGAGCAGGACCAACAAATGTGTATCAACCGCGCGCTGATTTTTATCGTATTCCGAAACAAGTTCAATGTGTTCCCTATGCGCGGGAAATTTCTGGTATTCCAATCCGCGGTGATGCCCATACATGGTGGCCGCAGTCAAAAGCGATGGGCTATCAAACCGGATCACAACCGCGTAAAGGCGCCGTGATGGTGCTATCAAAAACGAGCCGTTTAAAGTATGGGCACTTAGCAGTGGTCAAAAAGATCGTTAACAGCCGCAAGATCGAAGTTGCCCATACCAATTGGGGTGGTAATCTCAAAGATCGATGTGTGGTGTATAATGCGATGCCGGTGATTGATGTGTCCAAAAATAATGACTGGTCAAAAACCCGTTTTTGGCACTATCCGTCCAAAAGCTTTGGCAGTATCTATCCCAATGAGGGCTTTATTTATCAAAGATAGTTAAAAAACGCATGTCTATCATGTGAAAAAAGCATAAATTTTTCTTGACTCGCTATTTACGCGAGCGCAGTATTTCAATGTAAATAGTGTGTTTTTTATAAGATTTTTATTATGCGTACGACATCACCAGCTTTTCTTGCTGCCGCAGCAACTATTTTAAGTCTCAGCCTTGCACCTGACTTTGCCCAGGCGCAGACAAATAATTGTGGTTCAGCGGACCGTGTTTCTCAGAAACTGTCGGGAGAATACAAAGAAGGCGTTGTTTTTTCAGGTTTAATTAATTCTAAAACATTATTTGAATATTGGCAAAATGATCAAACAGGCTCTTGGACGGCAACTGCGACAGGAATTAACGATCAAACATGTATAATAGCCTCTGGCGGCGGCAGTTTTTTCACTACTGATTTCCTTGTTGGGCTTTCAAAAGTTGATAAAAGGGAGAAATCTCCTGTAGAGCCCAGTACATGGATGCCACCTTGTGTTTTCTCAAGAGACGCAACGTTAGAAATCCATAGCTCTCGCGGTATGACGCCACTCATTCGAGCTTTTCGTAGATCAAATATCACAGAAGTTTTTTATAATGAGAAAAGTAATGAATTTACATTCGTGCAGTCAAATCCTGCTATGGCATGTATTGGTGTACGTGGAAATGACGGAACGCCAATGGGCTCTCTGATTTTAGACAAAGCGTAGAGTTAAGTAAGCTGTAACTTTTTTTCGTTCTTCACGAATATAGATCCGTTCCCAACATTGCAGGAAAGGAGACAATCATGATTAAGATTCATGACCGTGATTTACGTGGAAAAAGCAAAACTGGATGGCTTGATAGCAGTCATACCTTCTCGTTTGGCGCTTTTCATGACCCAAACCGTATGGGTTTCAAATCCTTACGCGTTTTTAATGATGACCATGTTATTGGCGGGGCGGGCTTTGCGCCGCACCGTCATGACAATATGGAGATTATTAGTTATGTGCTTGATGGAGCGCTCGAGCATAAAGACAGCACTGGAACAGGCGCGGTCATCAAGCCGGGTGATATTCAGCGCATGAGTTCCGGTAGCGGCATTGAGCATTCTGAATTTAATCATTCCAAAGAGGATAATGTTCATTTCTTGCAAATCTGGATTTTTCCCGAAGAGGACAATATTGATCCCGGCTATGAACAAAAGTCATTTGAGGAAAAAGATTTTTCCAAAGAGTTTGTTCTTGTTGGCGATCGCCATGGCTCCGACGGGGTGGTGACGATTCAGCAGGATGTTCGTATGCTCGTTAGCAAGCCATTGGATGGGACGAGCGTCTCTTATAATTTAGAAGGGGGGCGTGGTGCTTTTCTTCACATCGCCAAAGGAGCCGTCACGTTAAACGGAGAAACCTTAAAAGAAGGTGACGCCGCGGAAATATCTGATGTTGCAACAATTGAGATCGTTGCTAACGCTGATTCTGAATTGCTGCTCTTTGATATGGCGTAGCGTCTAAGATTTCAAGCCGCCGAATACGCGTTTCAGCATTTCGGTGGTTTGACGTGCTGGGTCTTGGCGAATGGCCGCTTCTTGTTCGGCAAGATAAAAGAACATCCCGTCAATCGCCTTATCCATCGCATAATCAGTGAGGTCAGCTTTCACATCCGGCACAAACGGAATGGCTTGATATTGCGCCATGACATTATCGTAGGCGCGCACCACCCCCGCATCGGCGAGCGCTTGGTTAATAATCGGTGAAAAACGATCTTTGATCGGATTGGTTGTCGTCTTTTTAAAATATTGCGTCGCGCTATCTTGCGGTCCTTTATAGATATCATAAACATCGCTGAATGACATTTGCGTGATAGCGTTGACAAAAATCTCTTTCGCGGCAGGCGTCGCAATTTCGGCGGCGCGGTTTAGGCGTAACTCCAAATCATCTAATAGAAATGACATGCCGACTTTATCAAGCGCGCTTTGGACATCTTGTAATTGACCGGGGAGAGGGATGCGCACATTGGGATCCAGATTAAACCCGTTCTTAACACCGAGTTGCCCAACCACTTCACCTGTACCGATAGTGAGTGCTTCTTTAAAAGCTTGTGTCAGCTCAGCAGGGGTAAATTGGCTCGCGGCGGCTGAATCGAGGTTTACATTGCTGAAAATCGTGTTGCCGAGCGTCGCAATATCGTTCGAGAGAGTGGCCGTCGAGGTCTGGCAAGAGACGAGCGGCACACAAAGCAACAAGGTGAGAAGGGGGCGTCTAATCATTGATTTTCTCTCATTTTTGATGAATTTGGCCTAGAATAGACCAGTTTTGGTGCGAAATCGTGGATTTTCTTGACAGAGTCCCCAAAATCCTTATAAATCCCCGTATTCCTGCGAAGGGCGATGGCCCGTTGAGCTTGTTTCAATCCATTTTGGAAAGCAGGACAACATTATGTCCGTCATGCGCGCAGGCGCGAGGACAAACAAATAAAACAGAAGGAACTGTAACATGAGTGAGAAAAGACCTAAGTCGAAATATAAAATTGACCGCCGTTTGGGTGTAAACCTTTGGGGCCGTCCAAAATCTCCTATTAATCTTCGTCAAACTGGACCTGGTATGCATGGTGCCCGTCGTGGGAAGCCAACAGATTACGGTATTCAGTTATTCGCGAAGCAAAAACTAAAAGGCCATTACGGTAACATCGGTGAACGTAAATTCCGTCGTTACTACCAAGAGGCCAACCGTATGAAAGGTGATACAGGTCAAAACCTTATTGGTTTGCTTGAGCGTCGTTTGGATGCCGTTATCTATCGTGCAAAATTTGTACCGACTGTTTTTGCAGCGCGTCAGTTTGTCAGCCACAAGCACGTGACAGTGAATGGTCAAAAAGTAAACGTGCCATCTTACCAAGTGAAAGAAGGCGATGTCATTGAAGTGAAAAAATCATCTCTTCAAATGCCATTGGTTATTCAAGCAACTGAATCACCAGAGCGTGATGTGCCTGAGTATATCGAAGCGGATCACAAAGCAGGGAAGGCGACTTTCCTCCGCGTACCAAACCTTGAAGATGTGCCGTATGCGACACAGATGGAACCGCATCTTATCGTCGAATTCTATTCACGATAAAATTCAATAAAATCAGTAATTTAGAAAAACCCTGCTTTTGGCGGGGTTTTTTCATACTTTTTTGAGGTCAAGAATTTGTTTTTACTGAGCAATATTCTGTAAAATATATATATGGTGGAAACATTCACTTCGGGAGAAACAAACGTTTATATGTCTGCGGAGTCTGCAGAGCATTATGGAGTATTTGCAAACGAATTCCCTATATGGGCAGAAACTCA
>JBCDCD010000129.1:0-4074 GCA_039182445.1 Pseudomonadota bacterium
ACGTATTGCCGCCTGTGCAGTAGATGATATCAATGTCTTGAACAGTTCCCTTCAATTCATCTTCAGATTTATTGCGAAGATCAAATTCTCGGTAGCTTTTACAAAATTCTTTTACATCACGTTGCTCTTTATAAAGCCAATTTTCGTGCCCCTCTTCCCCATAAGCAGCAGTCGGAATACAAAGAACGGATTTGTTAGAAATATTAGGAATAATATTGGGAAGCTTTTTGCCCACACCTTCAATCGTTGAGGTTAAGAGCATACGAACCGTCATGGCTCTGTTCCCGGCGCAATATTCACTTTTAATCCATCGAGATCATCGCGCATGAGGATCTGACAAGAAAGTCGCGAATTCTCTTCGACATCCATGGCTTCATCGAGCATGTCTTCTTCCTCATCGGTCTTATCGATAAGCTTATCTTGCCATTCTGCATCGACATAAACATGGCACGTTGCACAACAACACGCACCGCCGCATTCCGCTTTTAAGGGTAAGCCCGCATCTTTAATAATCTCCATCACGCGCCATCCTTCGAGTGCTGGCAATTCATGCTCAACGCCGTTCAAGTCTGTCACAAAAATTTTTAAATCGCCGTCACTCATTTTGGGTTAATAACCAATTGTTTCAACGCAAAAGCAATACCGGCCGTGACCAAGATATTCTTGAGCATGTCAAAAAACACGCGCACGAAAGCCAAAAAGAAATCACTCGCTCCACCAGTTTGTTCACCGCCAGAAATACCAGAACCAATGCCTGCAATCACCTGCATCATCATCACTGGTGGGATGAAACAGACCAACCAGACACCAATCAGTGAAAAGGTGAACAAGATCGGCTGCGATAATTTGGCGTAAGTCACAATGGAAACATTCGCCGCCAACGGCACATAAAGCCAGGTAAAACGAAACAATAAGAAAATACTGATCAAGATCATCAACGCGTAAAACCCAAACATCGGATCGGCTTGTGATGGGTCTAAATCAGGCGGTACCAAAGTAAAAGCCAATTTAAAAAAGCCCGCCATGAGGAAATTCACAACAACAAAACCCAGCGTCCCCGCCATGATGCCACGCCCGCGCTTTTGAATTTCGGCAGTGTCCTTTTTGATGTCCCCACTGGGCACGAACGGCCAACGATGGTTATCGACCAAAATTGTGCGCGTCCAATGCGCTAACATCCACCCCTCGACGAAATAAGCCGGTAGCATAAAAAATGAGAGACGCAAAATATCGGTTGGCTCTAAAAACTGCAGCGCAAAAAACAGGGAGATAGATTTTACTATGAACGGAACAAAAGCAAGCTTAAGCAAGTAATGATATTCCTGCCCTGTCTTTTGATAAGCGCTTCCAATCGCCGTAATGATGTCGAAATTTTTCATTGCAGCGTTAATTTACGCGGCTTTGTCATTGACGCCAAGTTTTTCTTGGAGACTGGTCGACGATGTCGTATATTGAAACCGCAGCTTCTTGCCCGGATAGACATAACGAAACGCTTGTTGTGCCATGAGCGCCGCTTCATGGAAACCTGATAAAATAAGCTTTAATTTACCAGGATACGTATTGATATCGCCAATCGAGAAAATCTGCGGCGTTGCTGTTTCAAATTTTTCTGTGTCCACAGGGATCAAATTTTGATCAAGGTTCAAACCAAAGTCCGCAATCGGCCCTAATTTCATTGTCAGACCATAAAAAGCGAGCAACGTATTACATTCAATTTGATACGGTTCTTCGCCTTTCTTCTGAACAGTTACAGCGTCTAGCTGACCATTCTCCCCATGAAGCTCTTTAATATCCGCGACATGAAAGTCCATCTTGCCTTGCTCAACGAGCTTATGCATTTTACCAACACTATCCGGCGCGGCCCGAAAATCAGGACGGCGATGAACAAGCTGTAAACTTTTTGCAATCGGTTGCAAATTCAATGTCCAATCCAGTGCAGAATCGCCGCCGCCTGCGATCAAAATATTTTTATCTTTAAACTGATCCATTTTGCGCACCGCATAAAAAACGGACTTACCCTCATACACTTCCAAATTTGGAATATTCGGTTTCTTCGGCATAAAAGAGCCACCCCCAGCCGCGATCACAATCACTGGTGCTTCCAAGGTCACATCATCATCGGTTTTTAATTCCCAATTGCCGTTATCAAGTTTTTCTAGGGCAACCGCCATTTGATTGAGATGAAAAGTCGGCTCAAACGGTTCAATCTGTGCCATCAGATTATCGGTCAGCTCTTGACCCGAAATCACCGGAAAGCCCGGAATATCATAAATCGGCTTTTCAGGATAAAGCTCCGCGCACTGCCCACCGGGTCGGTCCAAAATATCAACCAAATGCGCTTTCATGTCGAGCAAGCCAAGCTCAAAGACAGCAAACAGCCCCACAGGCCCTGCACCCACAATAATCACATCGGTTTTAAACTTTTTCGCTTCTTTTTTACTCATCAGGCGTTATAAATGCAGGGCAGATATGAACATGTCAAGACAACAAAGCACTATACCCTCTAAACCCCTTGCAAACTGGCTATTTTTCGTCGCCAGCATGGTATTGGCAATGGCCGTGATTGGCGCGATTACCCGCCTCACTGAGAGCGGCTTGAGCATGGTAGAATGGCGCCCTTTGATCGGGACGCTACCGCCACTATCCGCTGAAGAATGGCAACGTGTTTTTGATCTGTATCGTGAAACACCAGAATATCAAAAAAAGAATTTTGGTCTGACCCTTGATGAATTTAAACAGATCTTCTTTTGGGAATGGTTTCATCGTTTATGGGGACGCTTGATTGGTCTCGCTTACGCACTACCGCTTCTTTATTTCTGGATCACAAAAAAAATTCCTGACGGTTATAAAAGCAAACTTCTCCTTGGCTTATTCTTAGGTGGTGCGCAAGCTGTTATGGGGTGGTATATGGTTGAAAGTGGTTTGGTCGATCGCCCAGATGTCAGCCATTATCGTTTGGCGGCGCATCTCTCTCTAGCCTTTGTCATTTTCGCTTATATTCTCTGGCTTGCCTTTGATATGAAAGGTAATAAAGCAGGCAACGCCACTTTTTGCCTTAAACGGCACGCTTGGATCACCTTAGGCACTACCGCCGTCACAATTGTTTGGGGCGCGTATGTTGCCGGCTTAAACGCAGGCCTTGTTTACAACACATGGCCCAAAATGGGACCTCACTGGATTCCCCCTGAACTCAACAGCTTCTTTTCGATCTTTGAAGATCCCGTCAGCGTACAATTCACCCATCGCTGGCTCGCCATTATCGCTTTCGCTGTTATCTTAAGCTTTGCTTATCGCATCAAAAGCTTTGCGCTTGCCTTAATCGCTTTTGTTCAAGTCGGTTTGGGTATTGCGACTTTACTAATGAACGTGCCCATCACGCTCGCAGCATTACATCAATTGAATGCTTTTCTTTTGATTGGTGTCTTGATTTTCCACATGCATGCTCTGCGGCGCGGATAAAACATCTTTATAAAACTGAAGATAATGTTCGACAGATTTTTCTTTGGTGAAATTTTCTTGATAGTTTTGATGGCCTTCATTCACGATTTTCATCGCTAAAACTTTATCACTTTGTAATCGCTTCACAGACTCAGCAATCGCCGTACTATTGTCTTTTGGCACCATCAAACAATCTTGTTCATGCGTACAAAATTGCCGTGGCCCTTGAGCATCTGAAACAATGACGGGCACCTTATTACCCCAAGCTTGTACAAAAACATTCCCAAAACCCTCATGACGCGAGACAAAAGCGCATATGTCTGCCGCACGCAGTAATTCATCACGATCGTCGCGCCACCCCAAGAATTTCACACGCTCTTCAACACCCAAATCCTTTGCTTGCGCCTCTAAATCCTTACGTAGCGGCCCGTCCCCCGCCAACCACAAATAAGAATCTGGCAGATCTTTCATCGCGCGCACAAGAATATCCAGCGCTTTTACTGGATGATAGCGCGCCAATGAGACAATAACTGTGGCCTCATCAGGCGTATTAAACTCTTTGCGTTTTACCGCAACGGCTTCATTGTCTATCTCTGTGAAATTGTTAATTTGTCGTACGGTTGATGGATCAACACC
>JBCDCD010000130.1:0-4011 GCA_039182445.1 Pseudomonadota bacterium
GGATGCCCTTCAAAACCATAATCGGTCAAAATCCGGCGCATATCGGTGTTGCCGGAGAACGGCACGCCATATAAATCCCACACTTCGCGTTCAAACCAACCCGCCGTGCTAAAGATTTTCGAGGCCGTCGGCACAAATTCATCTTCAGCCACAGAAAGCTTCACGCGCACACGATTATTCTGATTTAAAGACAAGAGGTTATAGACGATTTCGAACCTTTTTTCTCGATCCGGATAGTCGACCCCGCAAATGCTCATTAGTTGCTTGAATTGGCATTCATTATCATCGCGTAAGAATTGAAGAAGATCTTCTATACCCTTGATATCAGTCACAAATACCATTTCATCTTTATCAAAATGGTGCGATAGCACCGCCGATTCCATTTCTTCGGCAATATGTTCGGACAAATCGGTCAGGGATTCGCTAGGAGTGCTTACTTCAGTGTTCTCTTGGGTACTCATGGGCAAAAATATAGCGGTTAAATAACCGCTATACTATAGATATCTCACTATTATTCGCCAATAGTTTTTACTTTAGTCCAGTATGCTTGTTGGGGCAGGTGGTGGCGCAGTCGCTTGAGGCGCAGCGCCATTATTTATGTATGGCACCAATGTTTGCTCAACAAAAAGTTCAAAGCCTTGTTCCCAAGCAGTTTCAAAGCGAACAAAGCCTTCCTCAGAAACAGTTTGCAATTCTTGATCATAATTAGATAAGTATTCTTCACCTGCAGAGCCTGACAAGCTATCTGCATAAGCAACCGCAGTTTCTCTATGGCTTAAAATATTTAAGAGAGATGCTTGAATACCGCGGTCATATACACTCCTATAGGCGTTCCGTGTTGTTCCGCGATTAATAATATCCTGAAGTGTATCTCTAGCATTACGCATCATTTCGGCAATGGACTGTGTTGCAGATTGCGCGGTATGCCCTGTATCCGTTGTAAAGCGTTCAAACTGGTTACCCTCAACACCCTGCTCTTTAAAAACACCAAGCTCTTCTGATGCAACCATATGTGTCCAGGCTTGCTCCATCGCCGTAGCGACAGTTTCAGGTGTCCAGTTATCCAAAGAAAGCGTTGAGCGTAAATCTTCAGGATCGGCATCATTAAACAAAATGCTGCCCGTGTGCTCAATAAAATCTTTACCAAGCTGACCTAAGCTCTGATCGCTACCCTCTTCATGGGCAGTGGCTGGAGTGCCAAATGTTGTTGCTAATACAGCTGCGGCACCTGAACCTATAAATCCACGTCGTGTAATACTCATTGTACAAATCCTTTATTGCTTGAAAGTGCACGAAAGATAACATCATCACACCCCCCTGTCAATAAATTATGTAAAAATAATTTTTAGCGTGCAATACGCGTATCTTCGCGCTGGATCTTCTTTTGAAGCTGTAAAAGCCCATAAACCAGCGCTTCAGCGGTGGGTGGACAGCCCGGCACATAAATATCGACCGGCACGATCCGATCACAGCCGCGCACCACAGAATAAGAATAATGATAATACCCGCCCCCATTGGCGCAAGAACCCATAGAAATCACCCAACGGGGTTCCGGCATTTGATCGTAGACACGGCGTAAGGCCGGCGCCATTTTATTGGTCAACGTCCCCGCCACAATCATCACATCAGATTGACGCGGGCTGGGGCGTGGGATCATACCAAAACGGTCTAAATCATAACGGCTCATATAGGAATGGATCATCTCCACCGCACAACAAGCCAGACCAAAAGTCATCGGCCACATCGATCCCGTGCGCGCCCAATCAAACAAAGAATCCGCCGAAGTTAAAAGGAAGCCTTTTTCATTGAGATGTTTGGACATCGCCGCGGGTACCACATCCTGCTCTTCCGCCTTCGGGAATTGGATGTTGGTTTTAAACTTGGCGTCTGGCGCCTCCATTACTCTACGGTCGTGTGTCATCTCTTATTCCCAATCAAGGGCACCCTTATTCCATTCATAAATAAAACCCACAGTGAGCACCCCAAGAAACACCATCATTGACCAAAAACCGAACAGGCCAATTTCGCCGAGGCTGACCGCCCACGGGAACAGAAAGGCAATTTCCAAATCAAAAATGATAAAGAGGATAGCAACCAAGTAAAAACGCACATCAAAACGGCTACGCGCGTCATCAAAGGCATCAAAGCCACATTCATAGGCGGCATTCTTGTCTGGATCTGGATCTTGTTTACCCACCACAAAAGACAGCGTGATCGCTGCACAGGAAATCACCAGCGCCACGATAATAAACACCAAAATCGGCAGATAATTTAAAAGAAGTTCTTCAGAAGCCATATCGAAATATTAGACCTGCTTTATGGCCATTACAAATAAAATAAGCATTTTATAAATGGCGCGAGTGACGGGACTCGAACCCGCGACCTCCGCCGTGACAGGGCGGCGCTCTAACCAGCTGAGCTACACCCGCGCACTGATAAGAGGTATAGGGTTAATACCCAAGTTCCCCTATACCTGTCAACAATTTAGGTGCGTTTTCTAAATTTTTTTACGCGGCAAGCTTTTGCGGCTCTTGGAAGGCCAAATCAAGGGATTCTGCCACGCCTTTATGCGTGATTTGCCCCTTACAGACGTTCAATCCTTCCATCAAAGCCGGATTCTCATTCAAGGCCTGCTTCCAGCCCTTATCCGCCAATTCAAGGGCGTAAGGCAGAACGGCGTTATTCAGCGCGTGTGCCGATGTCACGGGTACGGCACCCGGCATATTAGCCACACAATAATGAATGACGTCATCGACATTATAAACCGGGTCATTATGGGTGGTTGGTTTACTTGTCTCAAAGCAGCCCCCTTGGTCAATTGCGATATCGACCAAGACCGTGCCACGCTGCATATTGCTGACCATTTCCTTAGTCACCAATTTTGGCGCTGACGCACCTGGGATAAGCACCGCACCCACCACAAGATCCGCATCCATCACATAACGCTCAATGGAATCACGGGATGATTGAATGATACGCGCTGTGTTGTGGAAGTAATCATCCAAGACACGAATTTGGTCATGGCTTTTTTCAAGAATGGTGACATCAGCCCCCATCCCCACGGCCATCTTGGCCGAATGGAAACCAGAGACCCCACCACCGATGACAACGACCTTCGCCGCTTCAACGCCGGGAGAACCACCGATCAAACGACCACGGCCACCCAAATGTTTCAATAAGTACGCGCCGCCAACTTGGATAGAAAGACGTCCTGCAATTTCAGACATCGGTGCGAGTAGTGGTAGGCCACGACCACCCGGCCCAGTTACTGTTTCATAAGCAATCGCAACAGAACCTGAATCGATTAAGCCTTGTGTCTGCTCTTTGTCAGCTGCGAGATGAAGATAAGTAAAGAGGACCTGATCTTCGCGAAGCATTTTGCATTCTTGCGGCTGTGGCTCTTTCACTTTGATAATCATGTCAGCTTGGTCAAAAATTTCTTTGGCTGTCCCGAGGACTTTCGCACCAGCCGCCTCATAATCTTGATCGGAGTGATTAATACCAGCACCACAATTGGTTTCGACAATCACATCATGGCCATGGGCAACAAATTCACGCACCGAAGATGGCACGAGACCAACACGATGTTCTTGGGCTTTAATTTCTTTTGGGACACCAATTAACATTTTTAAACTCCTACTATGGTAAATGATGGTGGGAGTGTAGCAATCGGTTCTCAAAACCTCAATACAGAAAAAGCCGGGTCATAAACCCGGCTTATCTCTCCTGTTCAACTCTATTTCTTTTAATGAATAGGTGTTGACGCCCATAATTTGCTAAATTGTTGGCAGTGAATAATCAGGCTTGAATAATCACTAACATCAATATTTGAAGGAATTTTATATTCTTGTGATCCTTTATTCTTGCTTAAAGGTGAAATCAAAACAGCATCCTGCGTTGCATTACTTCCATTGATTGCTTGGAAATTATTTTTGGATAAAAAGAATTTTAAATCTGGCGCATTGAGCGTTTTAAAATCATCGCTGATCACCAAGTAGTTACCGTCTGCAC
>JBCDCD010000131.1:0-4000 GCA_039182445.1 Pseudomonadota bacterium
GCCGTGAAGAAAAAGCTATGGAAAGAGCTAAAATCATAAGCTTTTAAAGCGAATAACCCTTTGCTTTTCTTATCTTTCTTCTCGATTTAATCGATGCTAAAATTCTGCATGACCGATATTCAGCAGGACATCATTAATTTTTGGTTTGAAGAAACGCAGCCCCCCCAATGGTTTCAAAAAGACGAGAAATTTGATCAGGAGATCCAACAGCGTTTTGGTAATGCTTACCAACAAGCTGTTACAGGCGAATTTGATGATTGGAAACAGACCGCTGAAGGGGCGCTCGCCTTCTGTATTTTGTTAGACCAATTCCCACGCAATATGTTTCGGGATACCCCACAAGCCTTTGCAACCGATGCAAAAGCTTTGGCGGTTTCAAAATATGCGGTGGAGCAGGGACTCGATCAACAGCTAGAACAAAAGAAGCGTTGGTTTTTGTATCTACCCTATGAGCATAGTGAAGATCTTGCAGATCAACAAAAAAGCGTTGATCTGTTTGCTGAGATGAAGGAAGAAAACCCCATTGCCTATGATTACGCTGTTCGCCATAAAGATGTGATTGATCAATATGGTCGTTTTCCGCATCGCAATAAAATTCTAGGGCGCGACAATACACCTGAGGAAGAGAAATATCTCTCTCAAGATGGCGCAGGTTTTTAATACGTTATGACACCAACTCTTATTCTTCTTAATATTATTGCCGGTGTGTGCTTGCTTCTTTGGGGTGTGCAGCTATTGCGCCTTGGCATGACATTGGGTTTTGGCGCTGATTTACGCCGTTTTCTAGCGGCGAGTACAAGTAACCGTATCAAATCCTTTTTCTCCGGCTTGGGGATTACGGCGCTTTTACAAAGCTCTACCGCTACTGTTTTGATTGTCTCTTCCTTTGCGGCGCAAGGCATGGTTAAGGCGGGCGCAGGGCTTGCGATGGTCTTGGGAGCTGATGTTGGGACAACATTGGTCGCGCAGTTCTTCTCGCTCGATTTAAGCTTTCTAATGCCAATCCTTTTGATCGTTGGCTATGTTCTTTTTGTCGTTAAAAAATCAGGCCGCCAAAAAAACATTGGACGAATTTTTATCGGCGCAGCGTTAATGCTCTTGGCTTTATATCTTATTCAAGAAGGGGCGGCACCACTTAAAGAGTCATCGTTACTACCCGATATATTGGGCGTGCTCGAAACGGATCCTTTTTTCGCTGTGCTAATCGCGCTCATTTTGACATGGCTGGCGCATTCTTCTTTGGCGATTGTCCTCTTAATCATGAGCTTTGTGATGAGTGGTGTTCTACCGTTGACGCTGGGGCTTTATATGGTGTTGGGTGCCAATCTCGGTGGTACCATCCCACCATTGCTTGCGACAATGCGCGATGGGCCTCTCGCCTTTCGTGTGCCTGTTGCGAACACATTGGTGCGTTCTCTAGGGGTGCTCGCAGTCTTTGCTTTTATCCCACTTGTGAGTGAATGGCTCTTGGCCAATGGATCGTCTGAAGAGCGCCTCATTGTCGATTTTCATACCGTCTTTAATATTGCTTTAGCTCTAGTTTTCCTACCGTTTACCGGCGTTATTACTAAATTCTGTCAGAATCTCATCCCTGAGAAAATCGAGCAAGACGATGAAGGAATGGCGCGCTATCTTGATAAAAAAGATCTGAATACGCCAAGCGTGGCATTGGCGAGCGCGACTCGTGAAACATTACGCATGGCGGATATTGTTCAGCAGATGTTGGATGACACCATCACTGTTTTAAAAACGAATGACAAGACGCTACTTGAAAAAGTGCGTGCTGAAGATGATGTGATTGACCGCCTTTATGAACAAATCAAAATCTACATGGCAAAATTGTCGCAAGAATTCATGGATGAAAAAGAAGCGCAGCGCTATATCCAAGTTCTTACATTCTCAACGAATTTGGAACATGCGGGAGATGTCATTGATAAAAACTTAATGCCGCTCGCGCTCAAGAAAATTAAACGGCAAATTCATTTCTCTGATGAGGGCTTTGCCGAAATCAAAAATATCCATGATATGGTCATGGAAAGCGTGCAGTTGGCACAAAATATTTTCGTTTCTGATAGCCCGGAGCTTGCGGAAAAACTCTTAGCGGATAAGCAACTCATCCGCGATGCGGAAATTAGCGGTATGTCGACGCATATTGAACGATTGAGCGAAGGCGTGCCTGAAACTGTCGCGACCAGTAGCCTTCATGTTGATATCATCCGCGATTATCGCCGTATCAATAGTTACATGTGTACGGTTGCGTACCCGCTTTTAGAAACCCGTAAAGAAAAATATGAGCGCGAGGAAAGAGAGAAACATCATGACAGCTGAGTATGAAACAATTTTAGTAAAAAATGGTTTGTCCTCTTTAAATAAGGGAAAACTAAAGATTCATACGCCGATTGATGGTGCTGAAATTGCCCGTATAGCGACACATAGTGTCAAAGATGTCGATGGTATCGTCGCACAATCAAAAGAGGCGTTTCTTCAATGGCGAAAAACTCCGGCGCCGGTGCGCGGTGAATTGGTTCGTTTGTTGGGGGAAGAATTACGCGCCGCGAAAAATGACCTTGGGGAGCTAGTGACGCTTGAATGCGGGAAAATTCTCTCTGAAGGACTCGGCGAAGTTCAGGAGATGATCGATATTTGCGATTTTGCTGTGGGGCAATCGCGTCAACTTTATGGCCTTACTATCGCTTCTGAACGGCCCGAACATCACATGCGGGAGACTTGGCAGCCCTTAGGGCCTGTGGCGGTGATCTCTGCTTTTAACTTCCCCGTCGCTGTTTGGTCATGGAACGCCGCTTTGGCGCTTGTGTGCGGTGATAGTGTGATTTGGAAGCCATCGGAAAAAACACCACTCACGGCTTTGGCTTGTGAAAAAATATTTGAAAAAGCCGTGATGCGTTTTAAAGAACAAGGAAATTTATGCCCGGATAATCTTCTTCAGGTTTTGATTGGTGAAGCTGATGTAGGGCAAGCTTTGGTGGATCATACAGATGTACCACTCGTTAGCGCGACAGGTAGTACGCGTATGGGAAAAATTGTGGGGGAACGGGTCGCACAACGTATGGGCAAATCATTGCTAGAGCTTGGCGGTAACAACGCGATGATTGTCTCCGAGAGTGCTGATATGGATTTAGCGTTGCGTGCGATTGTTTTTAGCGCTGTGGGTACAGCCGGTCAGCGCTGTACAACACTCCGTCGGCTTATTGTTCACGAAAAAGTGAAGGATGATCTTCTACAAAAGCTAAAATCGGCCTATGAAAGCTTGGCCGTGGGGAGTCCACTCGATTCCAAAACTCTGGTAGGACCGCTAATCGATAAAGAGGCGTTTACGCATATGAGCCAAGCCGTTAAACAAGCAAAAAAGGAAAAAGGCAGCGTTATTACTGGTGGTGAGCGTCACAATGTCGAAGGACTGGATGGCTATTATCCGCAGCCGACGATTATTGATATGCCCGAACAATCTTCTGTGGTGCAGCATGAGACTTTTGCCCCGATTCTCTATGTCATGACTTATGAGACGATAGAAGAGGCGATTGAGATGAATAATGCGGTCCCTCAAGGGCTTTCCTCCTGTATTTTCACCACCAATGTGAAGGAGGCGGAGCGCTTTCTCTCTGCAACCGGTAGTGACTGCGGTATTGCCAATGTGAATATCGGTCCAAGCGGCGCTGAAATCGGTGGTGCCTTTGGTGGCGAGAAAGAAACGGGCGGTGGCCGAGAAAGTGGCTCTGATAGCTGGAAAGTCTATATGCGCCGCCAAACACAGACGGTGAACTACTCTGATGAGTTGCCTTTGGCGCAAGGCGTAGAGTTCGATATTTAAGTCAAATCAAACGTAATATTCTTGCGTTCTTTTCCATTTAGTGGAAGAGCCATGATATTTTTGATATACTGAATCTATCAATAAACATTTCAATAAGGGAGTTGTTCATGCTTCAAGCAAACGGCCTAGTTTCTGCGTCTGCCGCGCGCCTCGAAAAGTTAAAATCAAAAC
>JBCDCD010000132.1:0-3983 GCA_039182445.1 Pseudomonadota bacterium
CATAGTATTTATGCTATAAAACTGCATTCTATCTACAGACCGAAGCCTGTGAATGCAAGTAAAAACAAGGAATTCATTCATATTATGACATTTTTCTTAAGGAATCTTAAAATTTGGCTCGTATTTCTCATGATTTCTGCGGGTTCCGCTATAGCGCAGGAGCGTCCTTTGGCCCCGGAAATCGCCACTAATACCGATCAAAAACAAGCGGTTACAGGGCAAAAATTCATGGCTGTGACAGCTCATCCGGAAGCAACCAATGCCGCCTATAAAATTTTAGAGCAAGGAGGTAGTGCGGCCGATGCGGGTATCGCGGCGCAATTGGTACTTGGGTTGGTGGAGCCGCAATCTTCTGGTCTTGGCGGTGGGGCGTTCGCCCTCTATTTTGATGCAAAAGATAGCCTCCTTTACACCTATGATGCGCGTGAAACCGCACCGCAATCCGCGGGTCCCTATTTGTTTCAAAAAGATGATGGCGAACTAATGGGCTTTTTTGACGCGGCTATAGGCGGCCGTGCTGTGGGTGTACCAGGTGTTCCAAAATTACTAGAACAGCTTCATGAAAAATTTGGTAAAGCCGATTGGAAATTGCTTTTTAATGATGCCATAGCATTCGCTGAAGATGGATTCATCGTCAGTGATCGTATGAACACGATGCTCAAGGGACAGCATCAATATTTTGGTATTGATACGAAAACAAAACTCTTCTTTTTTCCTGATGGTTCTCATCCTGTTGAAGGGACAATCAATAATCCTGATTACGCACTTACACTTCGCGATCTGCAGAGAAATAAAACATCGAATTTCTATTCCGGTGAAATTGCGCAAAATATCGTTCAAAAGGTGCGTGAAAGCTCCAAAAGAGGTCTTCTGTCGACTGAGGACTTACAAGATTATGAAGTGATTGAGCGTGAAGCAGTATGTGGCAATTACCGCGGATATCAGGTCTGTTCGATGGGGCAACCGTCAAGCGGTGGTCTTACATTGCTCATAGCTCTTGGGATATTAGAAAACTTTGATTTAATGGCGCTCGGCGATGATAATCCGCAATCGTATCATCTTATCGCCGAAGCGAGCCGCCTGGCGTTTGCTGATCGCAACCATTACATGGCTGATCCCGACTTTGTTGCGACACCGGACACGCTTTTGCTTCAAGATATCTATCTCGATGTGCGCGCGCAGGAGATAAAAAATGATAGCGTTATTCGATACGCTAATCATGGAATACCGCTCGGTTGGAATGATGAAAAACAAATGAAAGACGGTACTGTCAAAGATAGTGGTACTACCCATATGACGATTGTTGATCAATACGGCAATGTGCTATCGATGACGAGTTCGATTGAATTTGCCTTTGGCTCTCACCTCATGGTCAATGGTTTTCTGCTCAACAATCAGCTGACGGATTTCTCTTTTCGTGCGTCAGATGGTAAAGGCAATAAGGTGGCAAACCGTGTTCAAGGCGGTAAGCGGCCGCGCTCTTCAATGGCGCCGGTGATTGTTTTTGATCCGGACGGAAAACCTTTCATGGCGTTGGGATCAGCAGGAGGAAGTCGTATTATTGGCTATGTACTACAGCGTATTATTGCTGCGATTGATTGGAGTATGGAGCTACAGGCGTCTATCGATGCACCGCATCTACTGCATCGCGGTAAAAAACTGGAGGTCGAAAAAGGCGGTGAGCAATATGTTGCGCCGCTCAAAGATTTGGGGCACGAGCTTTATTTTGGTGAAATGAATAGTGGTTTAACGGCGATCAAGTTTGAAGACGGCAATATCATTGGCGCCGCTAATCCGCGCCGTGATGGTACGGCTATGGGGCAATAACCTAAGCCGCTCTTTTCGTTTTTAAATTCAACGCTGCTTCTAAGAGTGTTTTTGTATAAGGCTCTTGCGGGTTATCAAAGACATCACTGGCTTTTCCGCTTTCAACAACCTTGCCGTCTTTCATGACGATTAAATCATGCGCCATCGCGCGGACAACGCGTAGGTCATGGCTGATGAAGAGGTAGGATAGGTTGTGCTTTTCCTGTAATTCTCTTAAGAGGTCGATAATTTCAACTTGCACCGAGACATCAAGTGCAGAGGTTGGTTCATCCAATACAACAAAATTTGGTTCTAACACCATTGCGCGTGCGATCGCGATTCGTTGCCGCTGGCCACCGGAAAATTCATGGGGGTATCGGTGGCGTGTGGATGGATCAAGCTGCATTTCTTCCATGATATTGACGACTAGATTATCACGATCTTTTGCGGACAGGTTTTTACGGTGAACTTTTAACCCTTCGCTGATGATATCAGCCACTGTCATACGCGGCGAGAGCGCGCTAAACGGATCTTGAAAGACAATCTGTAAATCTTGTCGCAAATCAGTCATTTTTTTACGATTCATGTCGGATATTTTTAAATCTTTATAGCGAATTTCTCCTTGAGAGGAGAGTATGCGTAGAAGCGCGTACCCCAACGTTGATTTTCCCGATCCGCTTTCGCCGACAACGCCCAATGTGTGGCCCGATTTGATGGCCACATCAATGCCATCGACCGCCTTCACCCATTCGCTTGTTTTACCCCAAAATGTCTTCTTTTTAGGGAAGTGAACTTTCATATTGTTTCCCTGAATAATCGTTGGTTCATTCTCATTGCTTGCTTGCGGCGCGCCCTTGGGAATAGAGCCGAGCAATTTTTTAGAATAATCATTCTTCGGCTTAGAAAATAATTTCTGAGTAATATCTTTCTCGACAATTTCTCCATTTTTCATCACGCAAACATTGTCAGAGAATTTTTCAACAATGGAAAGATCGTGCGTGATCATCAACATCGCCATATTAAGATTGGATTGTAGTTCTTCTAAAAGTTCGAGGATCTCAACTTCAACGGTGACGTCAAGCGCTGTTGTGGGTTCGTCGGCAATTAATAATTCCGGATCATTGGCGAGTGCCATCGCAATCATAATGCGTTGTCGTTGACCGCCGGACAGTTCGTGCGGATAAGCACTGAGGCGCTCTTTCATTTTTGGTAGCTGCACCAAATCAAGCAGCTCTTCTATACGCTGTCCTGCTTTGTCGTCATCCATTTTTTGGTGCAGTCGTAATATTTCACCAATTTGTTTTTCAATTGTATGGAGCGGGTTAAGCGCCGTCATTGGCTCTTGGAAAATCATACCGATTTGTGAGCCGCGAATATGACGCATAAAGCCATCTTTCTTGCCGACCAATTCTTCGCCGTTAAACTGAATGCTGGACTGTTCGGAATGGGCGGCAAGCGGATAGGGGAGGAGCTGCATGATAGAAAGCGCACTCACAGATTTTCCAGAGCCGCTTTCCCCAACAAGCGCGACTGTTTGACCCTTTTCTATCGTAAAAGAAACATCCTTGACGGCGTGGAATGGTTCATCACCATGACCAAAAAAAACATTCAGATTATTTACTTGTAGCAAAGGCGTCATGATTTTTAGCTTATAGCAGCGTACATAAAAAAAAAGCCCCTTACGGGGCTTTTAAACATAATATAAGTATTTTTATGGCATTGCTACCGTATCAATAGCATGAATTACACCGTTTGATGTCTTCACATCAGCCATAATGACTTTTGCACCATCAACTGTAACGCCGTCTTCATTTTTAATGATTTCGATCTTATCACCTTGAAGTGTTTCAACTTCGGTTGTGCCCATAGCGATATCATCTGCCTTAATTTTACCTTTCACAACGTGAAATTGCAGAAGGCTTTGTAAGTCAGCTTTGTTCTCATCTTTCAAAAGAGAAGCAAGTGTTTCACCAGGTACTTTCTCAAAAGCTGCATTTGTTGGCGCAAAGACTGTGAAAGGCCCTTCAGAGGACAATGCTTCAACCAGCTCGGCTTGTTTTACGGCGGTAACAAGTGTGCTGAAATCATCTTTAGAGGATGCTTTTTCAACAATGTTCATTTTAGTTGCTTTATGAGCCATTTTATCTTTGTCATAGCCTGCTTGAGCATAACCTGCA
>JBCDCD010000133.1:0-3971 GCA_039182445.1 Pseudomonadota bacterium
AATACGCCGGGCCTCGGCTGGATTCACGGCGCGGTGCTGCCCGTCGATCCGGGTCCAGGATTGCCCGTGCCCCATATGGGCTGGAACGGCATCACCCCGCTGATGGATCACCCCGTACTTGCGGGGATTAAGAAGGCTAGCAGGGTTTAAAGATAAGGATAGAACGGAAGGTGATATTGACACCTTGGATTCTGGGGATCGGTTTACGGAAAGATTTGAGCAGTTTACAAAAAATCAAATCGAACAAGATGTACGGAACACGATGGAAGCTGCGCATGCGTCCTATAACTCAATTCCACTTGCGAAAACATCCGAACAGGCTGCAGAAAAAAACTATGAACTGGTTAAAGATTCATATGCTCAAGGGGCCAGAAACATTACGGACGTGCTTGATGCGCAGGATTCTCTTATTGATGCGCGCGAGGCGTCTTTAAATTCAGTCTATGCTTTTTTGATTGATCTGATGAATTTACAGCGTGCTATCGGTGCGTATGATTTCTTTTTAACCGATACGCAGCGTATGGAATTTTCGGATGGGCTGATTAGTCGCGTGAATAATCCATTAACTGAAGGGACAGATGATGAATGAGAAAATTAAATCCTATACGCTTCTTGGTGTTAAACTCTTGTTGGCCTTGGTTTTTTTCGCAGCAGGTGGCGCAAAACTAGGTGGCGTTCCGGACATGGTTGTGCTTTATGATCAAATTGGTTTCGGGCAATGGTTCCGTTATTTGACCGGCATTCTTGAGGTTGGAGGCGCTATCGCGCTCTTAATTCCTAAAACGTCACTTTATGCGGCTGCTCTTCTTGTTTGTATTATGATCGGCGCAATCGGAACGCACTTGTTTTTGATAGGCGGTAGTTTTATGCCTGCGCTTGTTTTGGGGCTTCTCTCTACTATGGTTGCTTTTGCCGAACATAAAAAGAAAGGTTCTATTCATGTTTAAACCATTGAGAGTCTCTTTATGCGCCGTATGCTTCGGAGCGGCTGTTTTGCTGTCAGCTTGCGGAGAAGAAGAGCAGACAGACCTGAAAGCACCTTTGCGAGAAGTACGCACCATAATTGTTGAAACCGGAACTGGTGTTTTTGAGCGCAGCTTTTCTGGGACGCTTCATGCATCTCAAGAAACCTCGCTCAGTTTTAAGGTTTCCGGAACCATAGAAGACATTGCAGTTGAAGTCGGTGATAAAATTAAAAAAGGTGATGTGTTGGCAACGCTTGATACATCTTCTTATTCGCTTGAGGCACAAAAAGCACAAGCATCTCTGACAGAGACGCAATCAGAGTTTCGCAATGCCAAGGCTGATTATGAGCGTACTAAAAAACTGTATGAAGCAGGCAACAGTTCTCGTAGTGATTTAGATAATGCGCGCACAGCATCTGACTCTGCGGCAGCTTCTGTTCAATCTGTTAGAAAGTCTCTGGAAATTGCCCGTCTTGATTTGTCTTATACAAAACTAAAAGCTGAAGATGATTGTGCCATCGCTTCTGTTGATGCAGATGAAGGCGAAAATGTAGCGCAAGGAACTCAGATTTTCTTTGCTACGTGTGGTGATCAGCTTGAAGTTAAAATTGATATCCCTGAAAGCATCATTTCAAATATTAAAAAAGACATGCCTGTAAGTGTCAGTTTTCCTGCTATCGCGGACAAAATATTTAAAGGAAACGTTTTTGAGGTCGGTGTTTCATCTGTTGCAGGCGGAACGACATTTCCAGTCACAGTTATTTTGACTGAGACTGATGCTGATGATTTGAAGGCTGGGCTGTCCGCAGACGTTACGTTTGCTATTGATACGCGTACCAATGGTAAGCAGGCTGCTCCTGTTCTTCCGGCTTTTGCTGTTGGGGAAGATCAGAATGGGCGCTTTGTTTTTACCGTAGAGCCGACAAGCGGAAATCGCGCCATGGTGAAGCGGGTGCCTGTTCAAATTGGCGAAATTCAGCAAAACGGTATTGAAATTCTTCAAGGTATTCAGCCTGGTATGCGCGTCGTGACGGCTGGCGTTTCTGTGCTGCGGGACGGAATGGAAGTTAAGGTGTCTGAGTAATGACTGAGGACACTGGCGAACAGGAGAAAAATGTAATCAAAAATGGTAAAGGCCTGACGGCTTTTGCAATTCAAAACAACGTCACAGTTCTTGTCATTGTTTTATTATTGGCATTTACAGGGATTTCCAGCTATTTCAGCCTACCCAAGCAGCAAGACCCCGGCTTTATTATCCGAAATGTTTTGATTAGTACGGCATTTCCGGGCGCAAATCCAGCGCGCGTTGAACAGCTTGTGACCGACCCACTTGAAGAGGTTCTGCAGGAAATTCCGGAACTGGATAATATTACAAGCAAATCCCGAAATGGTGTTTCGATCATTACGGTTGAGTTTCAGGAAAAATACAAAAATATGCGTCCGCTCTTTGATAAGGTGCGTCGTAAGGTTGATGATCTAGTTGATAGTGGAGGGTTACCCAGCGGCGCGCTGACACCAAACATCAATGATGAATATGGTGATGTTTTCGGTATTCTTTACGCCCTAAGGGGGGAAGGTTTTTCCCCTGCTGAGCTTAAAACGATTGCAGATGAAATCAGGAATGACATTCTTTCGCTCTATAATGTCGCTAAAGTCGAAATCCATGGTGAACAGGATGAAGTTGTCTATGTGGAATATAATGGCGCACGGCTTCAAGAGCTTGGGATTTCTCCGACAAGCTTAAGTAACTCTCTTGCCGGTGCTAATATCCTGGAAAGCGGTGGTGATATTCGTCTTGGTCAGGAGCGCATCGTTTTAGAACCGACCGGTAATTTTGAAAGCGTCGAGGATTTGGGTCGTACTGTGCTTCAGGTTCCTGGCGGCGGTGTTGTTTATCTCTCTGATATAGCACAAATAACCCGCGCCTACGTGGAACCTAAAGAGTCAATGACGCGATATAGCGGCGAAGATACGCTCGTTTTGGCAATTTCTTTAAAAGAAGGCGGAGATATTCTTGTTTTGAATGAAGAGCTTGATGCGAATGTCCCGCAAATTGAAGCGGCATACCCGCATGGGATCAGCCTTACAAAAGTTTTCTCTCAGCCAAAACTGGTTGAGAACTCGGTCAATGCGTTCATGTCAAATCTTATTCAAGCTGTCGCGATTGTCGCGGCTGTGATGTTTCTATTCTTGGGTTTTCGAACAGGGATTATTGTTGCATCCCTGATCCCAACAACAATTGTAATTACGTTTGTTTGCATGTCCTATTTCGGGATTACAGTGAACCAAATCTCTCTTGCAGCCTTGATCATCGCACTTGGTCTGTTGGTGGATAACGCTATTGTTATGGCCGAAGGCATTATGATCCGCCGGGAAAACGGCGAAGATAAATATACGGCTGCCATGCGTGCCGGGAATGAAATGGCAATCCCACTCCTCATTTCATCTTTAACAACGTGTTCTGCTTTTCTTGCTATTTTCCTCGCTGAATCGGCTGTAGGTGAATATACTGCTGATATTTTTAAAGTGGTATCAATTGCCTTGATTGCATCATGGGTGATGGCGATGACGTTTATTCCCATCATGACAATCTTTATTATGAAGATTAAAGTCAAAACGGGGGGAACAGAATCTGAGAAAGATACATATGCGGGCCTAATGTATAAAATTTACCGTGTGCTTCTCTTCCCGTCTCTGAGATTTAAAATTATTCCTATTGTTGTTGCCATTGGCCTGTTTTTTGTTGCTATTCAGGCGCTCAGTATTGTTCCGCAAGTCTTTATTCCTGAACGCGAAGACCCCTTGATTAACGCAAAATTTAATATGCCACGTGGTACAGATATTGCCGTCACGGAAGAGATTATTAAGGATATTGAGCGTTATATGTTGGAGCAGCATAAGGGCCAAATTGTTAACGGTGAGATTGAGAAAGAAGGCGTAGTTGATTTCCTGACTTTTATTGGTGTAGGCACACCGCGATATGTGTTGGCGATTAATCCGGATCAG
>JBCDCD010000134.1:0-3912 GCA_039182445.1 Pseudomonadota bacterium
CTGAGTCTATCAATAAACATTTCAATAAGGGAGTTGTTCATGCTTCAAGCAAACGGCCTAGTTTCTGCGTCTGCCGCGCGCCTCGAAAAGTTAAAATCAAAACATCACAAACTATCACAAACCATTGAAAAAGAACAAAATAGATTTATTTTATCAGACCAAGAAATAGCCCAGCTAAAAAGAGAGAAACTCTACTTAAAAGAAGAAATCGAAGGAATTCGTAAAGCCTCCTAAGCAAGAAAAAAGTCTAGTAAAGAAAAAGCGCCTCAAAGGCGCTTTTTTTAATTGTTGTTGCCGCTTGTGCCGCTGGAAAGGAAGTTGGAGAAATCAAAACCGCCGCTGCTACTGCTGTCGCTTTCTTGATTGTCACTTTCCTGATTCTCTTCCAGTTTTTGAAGACGTTGCGCTTTCACCTCTTCAGGGTCTTTTCCTTGTGCTTTCAAGCCTTTATTGGAAGAAGCTTCAAGTTCTTTGTAAGTACATAAACCCAATTCAACCGGATGACGCGGACGAATATTCGCCGAATTCGCATGTGTGCGATCACGCACTGCGTTGATAGTTGGCTTGGTTGTGCCGACAAGCTTCACAATTTGTGCATCGGAAATTTCTGGATGATTCTTCACAATCCACGCAATTGCGTCTGGCTTATCACTACGCTTGGAAACAGGCGTGTATTTCGGCCCCTTAGAGCGTGTTTTCACACTTGGTAGATCATTGCGCGATAACTTCATGATATAACTCTCATCGGCGATCGCCTTATCAAGCTCTTCTTGTGTGGTTTCGCCATGCTTAATCGGGTCGCGACCAACAATACCAAGGCCGACTTCTTCATCGGCGAGGGCTTGTACTTCGATTTTGTGCAATCCGGTAAACTCACCCACCTGCTCAAAAGTCAGGGTCGTGTTATCAATCAACCAAATCGCTGTCGCTTTTGGCATTAAGAGTTCGGGGGCATCCTGTGGTTTTGCCATAATATTATTCCTTCTTTGTCGTTCTTCCATAAACATTCTTGCTGATCCTTCCCGAGAATCAACGGTTTTGACGGTAATTAATGTCAGGGAATAGCGTCACTATACGGATTATTGGCCAAAATGCAATCTTTTCCTGCGTGCTTAGATAGGCTAAAAATAAAACCTGATTATTTGGGAGGTTAAGCATGTTTGATGAAGAATTACCGGTGAAAAAAGATGACTCTGTCGCGAGAAATTTGGATTCGCTTTCCATTGATGAGCTGGAAGATTATATCGCTGAATTAAAAGGCGAAATCACACGCTGCGAAACAGAGATCGAGAAGAAAAAATCAGTGCAAGAAGCGGCTGATTCCGTTTTTAAATAATCAGCTGTCACCCTTGCATAGGGGCGTGCGAAACGCTACTCTAACGGAATTCAAAGGGAGATTTATATATGTCTGATATTCAAGAGCGTCTAAAAGAGTCATCAAAAACATGTCTAGATAGTTACGAGGCATGGAACGGTAATAAAAAAGATTCAGACGGTCGTGAAAATCTTCAAGAATCTATTCACGAACTAAGAAAAGTCATTTCCCGTTTGGAAATTGAAATCGCTGTGAGCGAGCGCGATAATTCTTCCAACAAACCTATTCCCATTCCAACACATCGTTCGCAGAATAAAAAAGATGCGAATAGTGAATCGATTTTGCCGGATCATGGTCAAACGGAAGAGCAGAATAATCGCGGTCGCAACAATAATGGCGGCGGCCGTCGTCAACAACGCTCTCGTAAGACGGCCGGTAAAAAAGCCGATTAAAAGCTGTTTCGCTTATCTCTTAATTCTTCGAACTTTTCTTGGGACTGTGCCAATAAGAATGGGTTGGTAACGCGTTCTAGTCCCATGACAGTCGGGATTGTAATACTGTCTTGCTCTCTCAAGGCTTTGACCTGTTCTAAACGATCGGCAATATCTTGGTTTTCCGGCATAACCGAGTGCGCGAATGTTGCATTGGTCAGCGTATATTCATGACCACAATAGATAAGCGCATCATCGGGGATAAACTCCAAACGATGACAACTTTTATATAAATCTTTGGCATTCCCCTCCATCGGGCGGCCACATCCCATGGCGAAAATCATGTCTCCGCTGAGTAAGATTTTACTCTGCGCAAACCAATAACAAAGATGCCCTTGCGTATGCCCCGGTGTTTCAATCGCCAGCATTTCTTCATCGCCAAATTGGAATATATCCTTATCACTCAAGGTGATATCAACTTGTCCAATTTTTGATTGCTCTTTCTTCGGGGCAACGACTTTGCATCCATATTTTTGAATGATCTCTTCATTGCCATCGGTATGATCCCAATGATGATGCGTATTGATGATATAATCGAGGGTAATATTGTTCTGCTCGCAAAAATCAATAACGGGCGCAGCGTCACCCGGATCAACAATCGCTGTCATACCATCGCTTTGAATAAAATAAGTGTAATTATCCGATAGAATAGGGATGATCTCGATCTTAATCATGCAGCGCGGTTTCCTCTGTTTGCAACGCATCAGCGAGACGGTTTTTGGCGCTACCGGGACGCATGGGCTTTTGCTGTGTTGCCGATTCTTTCCACCCCAACATAAAGATAATATCAAACGTCGCGACGATCTTTCCATCTTCGCTATGGTTTTCAAAGTAAATCTCTTCCGCGCGTTGCCAGAATTTCTTGCCAACAGGTTTCTTATTGCGGTTGACTAAGTTATTTCCTTCACCCATGTAGCGAATATCATGTACGAGCTTTTCTAAACTGTCGTAAGTTACGCGTACGCGCTCCGCATCAATTACGGGTAGGTTATATTTTGCGCGTTGCAACAAAGAGCCAACGTCACGAATATCAGCGAAAGGAAAAATACGTGGTGAAATACCACCATAAATCTCTAATTCAGTCTCCTGTAACACATCACGCAGCTCATGCAATGTTTCACCGCCAAAGAGGGAGCCAATAAATAGTCCATCTTCTTTTAAACTGCGATTAATCTGGATCAGCATGCCGGGTAAGTCATTAATCCGGTGCAGATTAAGGTTCGAAACCACAAGATCGATGCTATTTTCTTCAAACGGTAAAATCTCTTGTGTGATTAGCGCTTCAACGTCTTCTTTTTCAATAAAATCTGTTTTGATGAGCTCTTGAATGCCATATTGCTCAATTGGAATGCTCTCATTTGACCGCACATCAATTTGCACAGCTTTCTGAAATTCTTTTTTAACAAGATTAAGGCTGTCTAATATTTGTTTCAAAGACCAATCGAATAAAAAACGATAATTTTCTTCTTTTTGTGCGGCGCGTTCACGCGATGCAACAAATTGTTCATGATCAAAAAGCTGGATATTAGTCATTCTCTGGCTCAAGAGCAGAAATTACAGGCTGCGTGACATCATTGTCTAAATGATGGAAAGCACCTTTACGCTCAGCATGATTTTCAGAAAAAGAAACCTCAACACCCATCTCGCTGTCATAACCAAGACAAGATTGATAGGTCATCGCGACGACTTTGATGAAACTATAATAATTATCGAGATAGAGCAGTCGATACAGACGATAAAGCGGCGCATTGGTTGTTACACCGTGGGTGCGCCCCACTTTTTTCCAACCAGACGGACCTGTTGGTGTGACGACAAACGGATAAATACGTTGCGGTGTCACACCAATATGTGAGAAAAACCCTTCGCCCATGCGCGCAACATGGTTCGGCGGTACTTCAAATTTATCGGCAATATATTTCTCGGCCATATCAAGATTTTTAATCTCTGGCGGCAGCGAAAGGCTCGGGCATGTTAAGGTATAGCCATTGCCTTTATAACGTTGCGGGACAGGAAGGTATGTCTCAATAATTCCTGCCATGACTTCGCCGCTCATTTTGCGTGCCAGCGGTAAAACAATTGCGGTGTTGTTCGATTGAGCTTCGCTTA
>JBCDCD010000135.1:0-3890 GCA_039182445.1 Pseudomonadota bacterium
GGTTGATCAACTCTTGTGCAATGTCTTCATCAAAACCTTCAATTTCTTTCATCTCATCAATAGGTGTTTCAGAAATCTCACGAACCGATGTAAAGCCTTCGGCAATCAAAAGCTGTGCGATCATGTCATCAATATCCAATGAACTAATAAAGAGTTCGGAACGAGATTTGTACTCTTCCGCACGACGGTTGGCTTCTTCTTCTTCGGTCATCACATCGATGTCCCAACCGACAAGGTTAGAGGCAAGGCGAACATTCTGACCACGACGGCCAATCGCAAGAGAGAGTTGCTCTTCAGGAACAACAACATCCATACGCTTTTTATCTTCGTCCATCACAACTTTTGCCACTTCGGCAGGTTGTAGGGCAGAGATAATGAAGCTACCCAAATCTTCGGTCCAATTGATGATATCGATTTTTTCACCTTGAAGTTCGTTCACTACGGCTTGGACGCGTGATCCACGCATACCCACACAGGCACCGACAGGATCAAGGCTGCCGTCTTTGGATTGCACCGCAATTTTTGCACGGCTCCCCGGGTCACGGGCAACGGCTTTAATTTCAATCATGCCGTCATAAATTTCTGGCACTTCTTGCGTAAACAACATCGCCATGAAATCAGGATGTGTACGTGACAAGAAAATCTGCGGGCCACGTTGCTCTTCACGTACGTCATAGATATAAGCACGGACACGGTCACCATTCTTAAGATGCTCGCGCGGAATACATTCTTCACGACGCAAGATTGCTTCGGCGCGGCCACCGCCAATATCAACGGTAGCATTCCCGTATTCAACACGCTTGATCACACCATTGATGATTTCACCGGTACGATCTTTAAATTCTTCATACTGACGCGCACGCTCGGCTTCACGTACTTTTTGTACGATGACTTGCTTCGCGGTCATTGCGGCAATGCGACCAAAATCAAGCGGTGGTAATTCATCAATAAGGAAATCGCCAACGGCCGCGTCTTTTTTCTCACGCTGCGCTTGAGTTACAGTCAACTGACGAACGTCATCTTCCATTTCTTCGGTATCATCTGCCACCACTTCGCGATAACGCTTCAGGTCGATTTCGCCTGTTTTGCGATCAATATTCGCGCGAATATCGTGGTCATAGCCATATTTGGAGCGACCGGCTTTTTGAATAGCCTCTTCCATCGCTTCCAGAACGATCTCACGATCGATGTTCTTTTCTCTGGCAACCGCATCGGCGACTTCTAACATTTCCATGATTTTTTCCTTTTATTAAATTAAACTGTTACTTCAACTTCTTGTTCTAAATTACTGTTTGCTATTTCGAATCGCTTTTTTGTCTCTTTAATCAATTCATCCGTCATCACCAATTTCGCTTTGACGATAGACGCATGGGGCAGATCATATTTTCCTTGGTCTGTTTCAATCGTGACCGCGGTTTCACCATTCTCACGAATATAGCCACGGAATTTCTTTTGCCCTTCGATCATCTCATCCAGCTCAATTTTCGCTTCTAGATCATGATAACGGTCATAATCCGCAGGTTTGAGCAAAGGGCGATCAATCCCCGCCGAACTCACCTCTAGTCTATACGCCCCTTCAATCGGGTCTTCAACCTCCAAAATAGGGGAGATTTCACGGCTAATCTGCGTGCATTCATCCAAGGTCAGCTTGCCTGTTTTCGGATTTTCCGCATAAATGCCCAAAATCCCGCCTTTATGCTCCAGCCATAGCAAATCAATGCCCATTTCTTTCATCACGGGCGTAATAATATCGACGATTTTCTGCTCTGTAGCGTTATATCTCATTGTTCTTTCCTGCCTGAAAAAGCTAACAAAAAAGGCGGGTCTCTTTCGAGCCCACCCTGTCAAATTCAGGTATGTTGCAAGCTTTATAGCCATCCACAGATAAAAAGGCAAGGAAAAACTTCGATGATGGCTTTTCGCAAAAAAGCTCGATAAGCTCTGCGCAATCATCAATATAGAGGTTTCATGTCTCAAGCGGTATTAATCATGGGCAATCTTATCTTGCCCGAAGAGCGGGAAAGATTGTCCGAAAGGTTTGATCTGATTAAGCTTTGGCAGGAAAAAGACCCTGAAAATGTCCTGCAAAACCGCAAAGAAGACATTGTCGCCATTGTTGGCATGCATTACGTGCCAATCTCCCGCACACTGATTGAATCTTTACCAAATTTAAAAATTATTAGTACTTTTTCGGTGGGTTTTGATCATATTGATCTTCCTGCGGCCAATGACAACGGCATCTCGGTGACCAATACCCCGGATGTCTTGTGTCAGGAAACCGCCGATACCGGTATGGCTCTTTTATTATCTGTTGCCCGTCGCGTCGTTGAAGCGGACATGTTTGTGCGTGTCGGCAAATGGCTAAACGGTCCGATGCCGCTCGGCACCAGTTTGGGGAATAAAACCATCGGCGTTGTCGGGTTAGGGGGCATTGGCTCCAAAGTTGCCAAACGTTGTGCCGCGTTTGATATGAATGTCGTTTATTACGGCCCGCGCGAAAAACCCGAATACGACTACAAATATTATAGTGATATCGAAGAAATGGCTTCGGATAGCGATTTTTTGATCCTCACTTGTCCGGGCGGTGAAGCGACGCATAATCTTGTCGATGCCAATGTTTTGGACGCTTTGGGCAGTGAAGGCATTCTCATCAACATCGCCCGTGGAAGCGTCGTTGATCAGCCCGCTTTAATTGAAGCCCTCGAAAATGGTACAATAAAAGCTGCCGGATTAGACGTGTTTGATAATGAGCCCCATGTGCCAGAAGAATTAATTTCGATGGACAATGTGGTGCTATTGCCGCATATAGGATCCGGAACGGTTGAGACGCGTCATTTGATGGGCAATTTGGTCGTGGATAATATATTTGCCCAATTTGATGGAAAAGAATTAATTACACCCGTAACAAAGTAAGGTTGAATAGGAAAAGTGATATGAGATTACTACTAAGTTTTGTATTTGTATTAATGATGGTGACACCGGCCGTTGCCGCTGCGAGTTGTTACAGCGCGAAAGAAGCAGAAGCGGAGCAGGGCATTCGTATTCACAGTGAATTGATGGTCATTGGCCTCAACTGCCAACATATGACACCGCGCGGATGGAAAAACTTTTATCAAGAATATCGCGAGATCACGTCGCGCAACAAATCACTTTTTTCTGAGTATGAAAATATCCTTGAAGCGCATTATGGCGGCGCCAAGAAACTTCATAACTTAAGAACAAATTTTGCGAACGAAGTGTCAACCAATGCCGCGTCAATGCGCCCGGATGTGTTTTGTGCGAACTTTGCGCCCCGTATCCCGCAAGTCGGCAAAATGAGCCGCGCGCAATTACAACAATGGGCGTCCAGCGCGTCAAAGACCGAGCGTCAATCTAAGCCAATTTGTAATTAAGCAGGTGTAAGGGCAACCTTATTGGCTGACTCGATCGTTGCAGCAGCGCTTAAGCCTTTTACTTGGATAGCCGCAGTGTGAAAGCTTGAAGGATTTACGGTTGGTAAAGATACACTCGTCATCACACTCTCCATATGTTGCATATCTTCAGTAGTAAAGCTTAAATAATATATGTCAAATATATTTTCTGCTAATTTTTTTATAGCCAAGTTAAAAGCGAATTAAATGCTCGCATGATGTGACTCGATTTGCTGCCTTGCTACATCCAATCTTCCGCTTGCTTGTTCTGTAAGTGCTTTTTTTAGGCGCTCATTAGTTTTCTCTATTCTAGTGACGATCTCATTAAAGATACCTTGTGCTTGGGCTATACTTTCTGCTGAACTGCCAACGTTGATTGAAAAATCGATTTCTTCACAGGCGGTCTCTAAGAAATTAATAGTTTTTAGATCTTCATTAATTAATATACCACCAAGGCTAACCTGTCTTTCAACTTCCGCA
>JBCDCD010000136.1:0-3806 GCA_039182445.1 Pseudomonadota bacterium
GCTACAATGACGGTTGAAGCAAAATGCATCTTCTTGCTAACACGCCCCCAACCAAAAAGCATGATCCCGAGGAAAGAGGCTTCGAGGAAGAAGGCCGTTAAGACTTCGTAGCCCAAAAGTGGGCCAATGACATTCCCAACTTTATCGGAGAAGACGGACCAGTTGGTGCCAAATTGATAGGACAGAACAACGCCTGAAACAACGCCCATACCAAAGGCAACGGCAAAAACCTTAATCCACATCCGGTAGACTTCTTGGTAGACATCTTTGCCTGTCTTAAGCCAGAGTCCTTCGACCACCGCAAGCCAGCTTGCCAAGCCGATGGTAAACGCAGGAAAAATAATATGAAATGATACGGTCCACGCAAATTGGATACGCGCCAGTAAAACAGCATCTAAATCGAAATCTAACATTATTGTTACCCCTCAGATTCGATTAAATCTGATCAAACTATATTGGAAGAAAAATTTATCGCAAGAGAATTTACGCTGAACTCTTTAACTTTACACTGAATCTAAACGCATTTTTCGCACACACCGTGAATTTCAACATTCCATTTAGAGGGTTTGAAGGTTTTTTGATCCATGGTGTCTTTAAGCGGTTGGGGTAGATCACAAAGATGCGCTTCGATCACCGTGCCGCAATCATCACAAATCATAAATTGCGAGCCGCTATGGCGATGCCCGGCTTCACATCCAACATAGGCATTAAGGCTTTCAATACGATGAATAAAGCGATGCTCCTGCCAAAATTCAATCGCACGATAAACCGTCGGCGGTTTTGGATTATCCGTGATCTGACCCAGCTTTTCTAAGACTTCATAAGCCCCCATCGGCTTTTTGCTGGACGCAATAATCTTCAGTACCTGCATACGCGGTTCTGTGAAGCGGCATTTATGGTCTTCGCAGTAAGTTTTGGCTTTTTTCAGCAATGATTGGGTCATAGGCCTCTTTATATAATGATCTCTTGCAATTTCAAAATTATACGATATAAAACTGTTATATTATAACATTTAATAAATCAAGAAAGACTCTACGATATGCTTCAAACCGTTGAGAAAAAACTCCCCGTTACTGTTCTATCCGGCTTTTTGGGCGCGGGTAAGACCACCCTACTCAACCATGTGCTCAATAATCGTGAAGACCGAAAAGTCGCAGTGATTGTCAATGATATGAGCGAGCTCAATATTGATGCGGCGCTTGTCGAAAGAAGTGGCGCGAACTTATCGCGCACAGAAGAAAAACTCGTGGAGATGAGCAATGGGTGTATCTGCTGTACTTTGCGTGAAGATCTTTTGGAGCAAGTGAACGAGTTAGCACAGGAAGGTAAATTTGATTATCTGCTGATTGAAAGTACAGGTATATCCGAACCCCTTCCCGTGGCGACAACGTTTGACTTTCGCGATGAAGACGGCAAGAGTCTCTCCGATGTATCGCAGCTTGATACCATGGTGACGGTTGTGGACGCGGCAAACCTCATTCAGAATTATAGTTCAACCGATTTCCTCAAAGATGGCGATGAAAGCCTGGGTGAAGAGGATGAACGTACTTTGGTTGATTTACTGGTCGAGCAAATTGAGTTTGCCAATGTTATTTTGTTGAACAAGGTTGATTTGGTGTCTGAAGAGGAACTAAAAAAAGTGAGAGCGATTATTCGCGGTCTCAACGCCAAAGCTAAAGTCATTGAAACGACCTTGTCACAAGTTGATCTCAAAGAAGTGATGGATACGGGCTTGTTTGATTTGGAAGAAGCGCAAGATCACCCGCTTTGGGCGCAAGAGCTCTATAATTTTAAAGATCATGTCCCAGAAACGGAAGAATACGGCATTATTAGTTTCGTGTATCGTGCGCGCGATCCTTTTGATCCAGAAAAGCTTTATGCGTTTTTGGATGATAAATGGCCGGGCGTTGTTCGCGCCAAAGGATTTTTCTGGTTATCGTCCCGTCCCGATTTTGTTGGTGAAGTCTCCCAAGCGGGGGCGATGGTGCGCCATCAAGGTATCGGTAAATGGTGGGCCGCTATCCCGAAAAAGCTATGGCCGAATGGTGAAGCTTTTGAGCAAATGATCAACTATAACTGGACAAAGGAATATGGTGACCGCCGTCAGGAAATTGTATTTATTGGCCTTAAAAACGAAATGAACGAGGATGCCATTCGCAAGAAATTAGATGATTGTTTGGCGAGAGATTATCTCGATGGGCCGGCCGATTTTGAAGGAATCATCGACCCTTTTCCGGAGTGGTTCAAGGAGGCCGCTTAGCGCGGTATTATTGCCTTTAACAAAGATATATTGATTATGAAACTTGCGACATATGAAGATTGGCAGCATTGTGTTACTGTCCTGTGTGGGATTCCGCTGACGCACGATTATATTAAAAAACGTATTCATGACCTTAGTGATCATAATAATGATCACACAAGAAAGTTTATTGATATGTGGGGCGAAGATCACTTGAAATTGGTAATCGGTTTTTTTGAGCAAGCAAAACAAGAATTAAAAGAATGAAAGTGCATCCTGTTATTATTATTGGCGCCGGCCCCGCTGGTATTGGCGTTGCTGCGTTGCTCTCACAATGTGCTATCCCGACACTTGTTTTGGAACGTGGGCATGTTGGCGAAAGTCTAAAAAAATGGCCAAAGGAAACGCGATTTATTTCTCCGTCTTTTTCAGGGAATTTTTTCGGTGCCGTTGATTTAAACGCGGTCACCCCGACAAGCTCGCCCGCCTATGGATTACAAACAGAACATCCCACTGGTCGGCAATATATGGCGTATCTCAAAGATGTCGTTGCTGTGCATGAAATAAAAGTAGAAGAAGGTGTTGAGGTACAAGACGTTGAGGTTGGCGATGATGATATCATTTCGCTCACCACCAGTGAGGGGGAGTTGCAATGCCGTGCCCTCATATGGGCAGGCGGAGAATTTCAATACCCCAAAAAGATCCCAAATACGGTGCGCGTTGGTGAGTCCTATAAAGATTTCCCGCAAGGGCATCATGTCATTATTGGCGGCGCGGAAAGCGGTATGGAAGCGGCATATAATCTGGTCAGAAATGGCTCTACCGTCAGCGTTATCGACCCATCAGCGCCTTGGGCCGATGAATATGTTAGCGATTCAAGCTACGGTTTAAGCCCTTATACATTTGATCGTGTGCGGGTGTTGAAAAAAACCGGTATGGCGGAATTCATCACCGAATATGCTAATGATATCACCAAAGATGAGGTTCACACCGATAGCAAAGTTTTCAAATTGGATCATCCAGCGATAGATGCAACAGGCTTTGATATCGGTAATAGCCTCGCGGGAAAGCTTTTTTATTTTCCAAACGGTTATGCAGAATTAAGCGACCGTGATGAAAGCACAAAACATAAAAATGTTTATCTTGTTGGTCCCAATGTGCAGCACGAGAAAGCAATTTTCTGCTTTATTTATAAATACCGTCAGCGTTTTGCCGTTGTCGTGAGCGAGATCTTAAGGCGGTGGGGACAAGAAAGCCCGGTTATTTCCGACTATGCCGAGATGGGTTTCTTACTTGATGATTTAAGCTGCTGCGACGGAGAATGTGTATGCTAGCAAAATCATTGGAGCGCGCCGCAGATTTCATGGGCGGACAAGGCACCTCTATTGTTCTCATTTCAGCGATTTTATTGGGAGCTATTCTGGGCATTAGCTTGCCCGAAGCAGGAACTATTTTGTCAGGGCAGATTGATTACACCATTCTCTTGCTTGTCTTCTTGCTGCTTTTTGAAGTACGGATTCAAAATTTTCTCGCTAGTATCAATCGTATTGGCTTTATTCTTGTCGCC
>JBCDCD010000137.1:0-3711 GCA_039182445.1 Pseudomonadota bacterium
AGACGATCTCCAATAATTGGTTGAAATACCCGATGGGTTCCCAAAATACCATCAACAATAATTTCTAAGACTTCAACGTTGATGATGACAAATCCTATGTAGACAATCATGTGTAGGATACCTGCAATTGGTCTTGATACCATTTTAGACTGACCCAAGGCAATACGCACCATGTTCTTCCACCTTGCTGGTTTGTTATCAGATCGATCAACCTCTCTGCCGAGTTTTATGTTTCTAATCAATTTTCGAATATTCAGTGTGAAGAAACCTGTTCCGGCAATCAAAACAATGACAAAAACAATAAACGGATCCATAAAATACGCTCCAAATTAAGGGGGTTATTAATGTTAATACAGTAAGCTTGTAGGAGGTTAGATACAATTTAAGCCTATCATCTGCTCACAAGAATTTCTGGATATACTCTATCGACAACTCTTGGCTTAACGCTTTGATTATATTAAAATCTTAAGACGTTCGATCAACGCTTCACGGGAAATTTCAAGAAATTATGGCCGACGCCCAAACAAATACAAACAGCGGAATGGGACAAGCACGCAGTGTCCTTGGTGGTGTCATGCGTGGCGACGTTGTTCTTGCCATCGGTATCATCTGTATTTTGACCTTCATGCTCATTCCAATTCCAACGTGGTTATTGGATATCGGCCTCTCTATTTCTATTTTATTTTCTGTTTTTATTTTGATGCTAGTTTTGTCCATTCAAAAGCCACTCGAATTTTCTACATTTCCGACTGTGCTACTCATAAGTACCGCGCTGCGTCTTGGATTAAATGTTGCATCGACACGACTTATTCTAGGAGAAGGACACACAGGCGAAAGTGCAGCCGGAGCCGTCATCGAAGCCTTTGGTAGCCTCATTATCCAAAACAACTACGTTGTAGGCGGCATTGTTTTCATGATCCTTGTGATTGTGAACTTCGTTGTTGTAACAAAAGGCTCTGGCCGTATTGCCGAGGTAGCGGCCCGCTTTACCTTAGATGCGATGCCTGGAAAACAAATGGCAATCGATTCAGATTTATCTGCTGGCCTTTTGACCGAAGAAGAAGCCAAAGCAAAACGAAAAGAGCTAGAACAAGAAAGTAATTTCTTTGGTTCTATGGACGGTGCGGCGAAATTTGTCCGTGGAGATGCCATCGCAGGACTATTGATTGTCTTTATCAATATTATCGGCGGCATTGTGATTGGTACCGCTCAAAAAGACCTATCCATGGGTGATGCAGCTGCAACTTACACAATTTTGACTATTGGTGATGGTCTGGTCAGTCAAATCCCAGCACTTGTTATTTCTATTGCTGCTGGTCTTTTGGTCTCTAAAGCCGGTGTTGATGGCGCCGCTGACCAAGCCCTTCTTGGCCAATTCACTAAACACCCCAAAGCCATTGCGATGAGCTCTGTTGTAATGTTTGTCTTGGCGCTTATTCCTGCTGTACCCTTCCCTCCCTTTGCTTTTTTGGGAACAATTTTTGGTGGCCTTGCCTATCTCGCCTGGCGACAAAATGAGCAAGCCGAAGAATTACTTCAACTGGAAGATGCCTCTCAGTCAGGCGGTGCCAATGCGCCAGTCGCGGAAGAACCGATATCCAAAGCGCTCGCGATGGATATTATACGCCTTGAACTTGGCTATGGATTGCTTCCTGTCGTTCAAGGCGAGGGAAACAGCAAGCTCACCGATCAAATCAAGGGGCTCAGAAGGCAACTCGCAGAAGATATGGGCTACGTTCTCCCCGCTGTTCGCATTCAGGATAATTTACAACTCCCTGCCAACACGTATATTGTGCGCATTAAAGAAATTGAAGCGGGGCGCGGCGAAGTCCGTCCCGGCATGCTGATGACAATGGATCCGACAGGAGAGCCCATCACACTCCCCGGTGAAGCGACAACAGAACCAACTTTTAACCTTCCTGCCATGTGGATTGATGAACAACACCGTGAAGAAGCGCATTTTAAAGGCTACACCGTTGTTGATGCACCAACTGTGATTACCACCCATATTACTGAGATTGTGAAAGACAATATGGCCGATCTGTTGTCTTACGCCGAAACACAAAAACTCTTAGACGAACTTCCACGCGAATATCAAAAACTTGTTGCCGATGTGATACCAACACAAATTTCTGTCGGCAGCTTACAACGCATCTTGCAAAATCTTGTTTCAGAGCGCGTATCCGTGCGTGATCTACCAACGATACTTGAAGGCATCGCCGAAGCCACGGCTTATACCAAGAATGTCTCTTATATTACCGAACATGTGCGCACCCGTTTAGCGCGCCAAATTTGCGATCAAAACACCAATGTGAATGGCTTCGTCCCGCTCGTTACACTCTCCCCTGATTGGGAGCAAGCCTTTGGCGAGTCTCTCGTCGGCGATGCCGAAGACAAACAACTGGCGATGGCTCCAACTCAACTTCAAGACTTCATCAATGCCGTGCGTGAAGTCTATGATGATTTTGCCAAGCAAGGGGAAACCCCTGTCATGCTGACCTCACCAACCATCAGGCCCTTTGTGCGTTCGGTCATTGAACGCTTCCGCCCGCAAACAATGGTAATGTCGCAAAATGAAATCCACCCCAAAGCAAAGATAAAGACTTTGGGGCAGGTCTAGTTTGATTTAGCAAATCTTTGTAATAAAGCTTGATGATGTCTGTATGCATGTACTTTAGATGCAAGACCATAAAGAGCATTTGTTTTTATTTCATCTCTATCTTCTTGGCGCGTTAAATCAAATTTATTTGCATCGATCATGCCGCCATAAGCGTCAGATCTCGTAGGATTTTAAAAATAATTATCCTCTGGAAACGACACATATCCATGAACACCGTCATGAACAGGTCCCATGTAAAAACTATCTTTCGTCCAACTATCAGTGAAATCTTGAGATTCTATCATCATTTGAATATCGTGCTGAACAGGGCCTCTGCGCACAGAAAGGTTTAATGCACCGCTACTACTCAGAGTTAAACCCGCATCAATGCTATCGATATCATTGAGATCACTAACTATGCCTTTTAAAAAACCAAGTTGTTCTAACTCATGCTCACCAAAGCCGTAGGCGCTTAAATCTTCTGGATCAAATGTTTCACTATAGCCCACACCATCTGTAACAACGCAATCCCATATTTTTCGAAATAAATCAGTCATTATTTGTCCTTATTAATATAAAGTTTTTATAACACCATTTTTTATTATGTCAATATTTTTAATTTCTTAAACTTATCCCCAAAAACTAGACAGTTTCCAATGACTTAGGCGCAAATGTAAAAAGCGCACTTCTACTAAATACCTAATCCGAATATTCATGTTCTTTTCCATGAATGTCTCTTACTAGATAAGACCCATCTTTTTGCTTTATAAGCCAATCAGCATTGATTGGTACTTTTCCAAAGCCGCCTGGAATATCTAAAACGTACTTAGGCAACAGATGGCCCGAAACCTGACCAACCAAAGACGCATAGATCTCTTTCCCCTCCTCAATTGTAAGGCGAAAATGTTCAGTTCCTGTCGCTTTGTCTGGATGATGCAAATAGTAAGGAACAATGCCTAAGCCCAAAAATTCCTTAAACAAACTTGCGAGCGTGTTAGCGCTATCATTAATCCCTCTCAACAAGACACTTTGAGATAACAATATAACACCCGCCAACCTGAGTTTTTCGATTGCGGCGCGCACATTCTCCGTCAGCTCTTGCGGATGATTCA
>JBCDCD010000138.1:0-3662 GCA_039182445.1 Pseudomonadota bacterium
CCAAAAAAATTCGGTGTGGTAATACGCAATGTTCCCGAAGGGCTGGCTTTGTTATCAAGCAGTCTGGCTTCAACCATAGAAAGACGACCGAAAATGTCCTTGGCAGTGTTATGTAGCAGCTCACCTGCTTCGGTCAGTACCAAGCCACGGGCGTGACGGTGGAATAGTTTTGTATCCAAGCTTTCTTCTAGGCCGCTTATTTGACGTGACACCGCCGATTGGCTGAGGTCTAGAGACGTTCCAGCATGTGTAAAACTTCCAGCCTCGGCAACAATGTGAAATGTTCTTAGCTTATCCCAATCCATTATGCGGCTTCTTTCTTTTCTCCTGCTTCTAAATCAGCAATATATTTTTCTGCTTCGAGCGCGGCCATGCATCCCATGCCCGCCGCCGTGACAGCTTGGCGGTATGTTTTATCCTTCACATCACCTGCGGCGTAAACGCCAGGAATGCTTGTGGCCGTCGAATCTGGCGTGGTGATCAAATAACCTTCGTCATCCATTTCTAATTTGTCTTTGAAGAGCTCGGTTGCAGGATCGTGGCCAATGGCGATAAAAACACCTTCTAGTTCTGTGTCGGTCATATCACCCGTTTTAACATTCTTGGTACGCAATCCTGTAACGCCAGGATTGTCTCCTTGTCCGACTTCGACGCCGAGAACTTCTTCGACAACGTTATCCCAAAGCACTTCGATTTTTGGATTGTCGAATAAGCGTTGTTGCATGATTTTTTCCGCGCGCAATTCATCACGGCGATGCACCAATGTTACTTTTTCGCATAAATTTGAAAGGAAGAGGGCTTCTTCAACAGCCGAGTTTCCACCACCGACAACGGCAACGCGTTTGTCTTTAAAGAAAAAGCCGTCACAGGTCGCACACGCACTGACACCCATATTGCGGAATTTCTGTTCAGAGGGAAGGTTTAGCCAACGGGCTTTCGCGCCCGTACAAATCACAATGGTATCAGCCGTGTAGGTTGTGCCCGAATCTGATTTGGCCGTGTAAGGACGTTTTGAAAGATCGACTTCGTTGATCATGTCATGCACCGTTTGCGTACCGACATTCTCCGCTTGCGCTTTCATTTGTTCCATAAGCCAAGGTCCTTGAACAGGATCGGCAAAGCCCGGGTAATTTTCAACATCTGTTGTGATGGTTAACTGACCACCCGGTTCCATGCCTAAGATTTGTACTGGTTTTAAATTTGCGCGGGCGGCATAAACGGCAGCGGTGTATCCGGCAGGTCCGGACCCGATAATAAGCATTTTGGTATGGACAGTATCTGACATAATAAAAACCTTCTAACGTCTTGTATTTTTTAAAGAATTGGCGCGTTGTGAGCAAGGATAAGTTACGTTTTATCCAGCATGTTTCAAGGCAGCTTTGCAATCACTGCATCGGCTATTTTCTGCGCATCTGATAAGGGTTCGTAGGTCCAGCTTTCGAGGTTACCGTCAAAGTGACGAATTATGTTTAAACCTTTTAGATGGTTGTAGAGCGTATCAAATCGTTTGGAGCTACCATCCAGTTCAATGAGGTGAACGGGCTTTCCCGTTGTACCTGCATCGGAGATCATTGAGACGCTATCGCTGGTAACAAGGATATGATCGGCCCATGCCAGCATTCCTAAATAAGGATTCTCAGCTTTCCCATCATAGAAATAAATATTATTGCCTTGTAAGCTATCGCGCAAAAGTTTTTCATTTTCAGTGCCTGTACGACGGGAGCAGGTGATCATCAGGCTTGCATCGAGTGATTTTAATTGAGCGATTAGCTGCTTTGTTTTTTCTTTCGTAAGCGCGTGGGTTCTACTGTTACCCCCAATCAGAACGGCAATGCGGGGCGAGGGGAGAGAAGAAAAGAGAGAAGAGAACTTTTCTTTTTCTACCTCCAGAAGGTTCGCTGTGATCTTGTTGGGTGCGGCATCTGTAATAATCACATTTTCGCCACTTAAGCCATCGTGAAACGGAGCGGACACCAAATCAAATTGGTTGGGATTTACCTTTGGATCCTGAATATGCAGGGTGAAAGTTTTGCCGCCGCTTTTCTTTTTGATGTAGCGTGAAGCAGCGACAGCTTTACGTCCGGAGGTGATCAGTAAATCGGGCCATGGTGCATTTAGGTTTTGATCAAAGCTTGCTGGGCATTCAAAACCTAACCATGGAGAAAAACTCTTCCAGGGTTGGCGTAAACCAATTGTCATTATATCGGGTTTTATGCCTAATGCTTGTGCTACGCCAAGGCATTGGTTTTCAGTGCCGACCATGCCTTCCGTTATAATCCAGCTGCTTAAATTGATATTTTCTTTCATAAAAACACTGAAAATCCTTGTCATTCCGTGAATCAGAACTTATACCATATCTATAGTTAGAGTAAGTACTGGAGATGGGGAAGTCATTTCTAACTGAAAAAGGGGTAATAATGACTCGGCGCATAAAGCTGGACAAAATTGACCGTAAAATTCTACGTGATTTGCAATCAAACGGTCGTATCACAAATGTAGAACTCTCAAAGAATGCGGGGATATCGGCACCGCCATGCCTTCGCCGTGTGCGTGCGCTCGAGGAAAATGGTCTTATTAAAGGCTATTACGCAAAACTAGATGGGCAAGCGCTGGGCTATGGTTTAAGCGTTTTTGCGCTGATTAAGCTGACTTCGCAGGCGGAAGGGGATTTGAAAGAATTTGAACGCCAGTGTCACGAAATGGAGAATATTCGTGAGTGTCACATGCTGTCTGGCGAAGTCGATTTTCTATTACGCGTTGTGGCAAAAGATTGGGACGCGTATCAGCAGTTTTTGACGGAGAAGCTCACAGCTTTGGATAACGTGACGTCTGTAAAGACGATGCCGTTGGTGCGTTCAGCAAAAGAAGAACCGGGCATTCCGGTTCACGTCGATTAAGCGTACTTAACTTCTAAAATTTCGTAATCCATTTTACCGCGTGGTGTGACCACCGCGACGCTATCACCAACGGATTTACCAATAAGTGCTTTGGCAATCGGTGAGGTGATAGAAATCATGCCTTCATCAGCATTTGATTCATATTCACCGACAATGGTTACTGTTTTTTCTTCATCGGTTTCTTCATCGACGATGAGAACTTTGGCACCAAACTTTACGGCATCACCAGAAAATTCGGACGGATCAATAATTTGGGCGGCGCCGATGACGCCTTCTAATTCGGTAATGCGGCCTTCATTGAAACTTTGCTGTTCTTTAGCGGCATGATATTCAGCGTTCTCTTTTAAATCACCATGTTCGCGCGCTTCGGCAATCGCTTCGACAATTTCCGGACGTGTGACTGTTTTACGCTCTTTCAGTTCTTCTTCGAGCGCTTTAAAGCCAGTAGGAGTAATTGGCACTTTATCCATGATGATACTTTCTTTTCAAAATAAAAACCGCGGAAACCCGCGGATTAAGAAATCATATGAGTTTGTGATATGAGGGTCAAGAATATAAAAAAATTGACATAATAATAGATATTGTTTATGGTGCTTTCATGACAAATTCGACTTTATTAGTAGCTAATTCAATGCGTGGCAGGTTAGTAAATTCTGTTGCCTTTATAACCAGCTTTTCTTCGTATTTATCTAATGCTTATATAAATGTGGCTTCTCAAGTAGATTTAAGCCCGGTAATCCAGTTTGCTAGTGACGCATCTTTTAC
>JBCDCD010000139.1:0-3548 GCA_039182445.1 Pseudomonadota bacterium
ACAAATTGGTCCGAACAATTGGGTGATGGAATTGTTCCATGGCCCAACCATTGCCTTTAAAGATTACGCACTTCAGGTTCTGGGCCGCTTGTTCGATTATGTTTTAACAAAGCGCGGGGAACGCGTGACGATAGTCGGCGCGACATCGGGTGATACAGGATCGGCGGCGATCGAAGCCTGCAAAGATTGTAAAAACATCGATATTTTTATTCTGCATCCAGAAGGCCGCACGTCCGATGTACAACGCCGCCAAATGACCACCGTTGAAGCGGACAACGTTCACAATATCGCGCTCAAAGGCACCTTTGATGATTGCCAAAATCTTGTGAAGGCAATGTTTAATGATCAAGAGTTTCGCAATGAAATGAATCTCTCTGCCGTAAATTCGATTAACTGGGCACGGATTATGGCGCAAATTGTCTATTACATAAGCGCGTCTTTGGCGATGGGCGGGCCGTTGCGCAAAGTTTCTTTTTCGGTGCCAACGGGCAATTTTGGCAATATTTATGCGGCTTACGCGGCCAAACGTATGGGCTTGCCGATTGAAAAGCTGGTGATCGGATCTAATCGTAACGATATTCTGACACGCTTTTTTGAAAGTGGGTCGATGAAATCAGAAACGGTAGAACCATCTCTCTCGCCGAGTATGGATATTCAAATCTCTAGTAACTTTGAACGTTATTTATGTGACTTGGTTGATCGTGATACAACAAGTATTAAAAAACTGATGCTATCCTTTAAAGAAAAAGGCGTGTTTTCCATTTCTGATGCACATATGAACAGAATGCGCGAAACTTTTAATGCTCATCGTTGTTCAGATCAGCAGACGATTGATATTATGCGCGCTTGTTATTATGAAACAGGATATACCCTTGATCCGCATACGGCGGTGGGTGTTTTTGCGGGTCTACAAGTGCGTAATGATCCATCCATCCCGATGATATCGCTTGCTTGTGCGCATCCGGCAAAATTCCCCGATGCTGTAAAAGAAGCGATTGGTATGGAACCGCCATTACCGGATCATATGGCCAATCTCTTAGATTTACCTGAGTTTTTCACGCCAATTGAGAATGATTTGGCGCGTGTACAAAGCTTTGTGAAAGATAAAGTACAGTCATGACAGCAAAAATAACCAAGCTTAAGAGCGGTTTCCGCGTGATTACCGATTCCATATCCACTGTCGATTCGGTGGCGATAGGAGTATGGGCCGACGTGGGTACCCGCAATGAAGATCTTAGCGCGAATGGCGTCGCGCATATGGTTGAACATATGATGTTTAACGGCACGGAAAAACGTAGCGCCCAAGATATTGTTAAAGAAGTTGAAAATGTCGGTGGTCAAATGAACGCCTATACCTCACGTGAGAATACCGCTTACTATGTTCATCTTTTAAAAGAAGACACAGAACTCGCGATTGATGTTCTCTCTGATATGATTCAACATTCTGTTTTCCCGGATAAGGAAATTGAAAAGGAACGGCAGGTTATTATTCAAGAAATTGGTATGACCAATGATACACCGGACGATATTGTTTTTGATTATTATCAGGAAACTGCTTATCCTGATCAATCCCTCGGCGCGCCAATTTTGGGCACGGCTGATATTATTCAATCGATGGGAAAAACCACTTTATCGGACTATGTGAGCCGTCTCTATACCTCAGAAAACCTTGTTTTATCCGCGGCGGGGAATTGTGATCACGATCAGATTGTCGCTTGGGCCCAACAATATTTTGCGAGTCTTTTACCAGCCAATGATACATCATTGCAGCAAGCAAAGTATAAAGGTGGGTATCGGTACGAGACAAAAGATCTTGAACAAGCACATGTTGTTTTAGGTTTTCAGGGGATCGAGAAAACAAATCCAAATTATTATACAGCGGTGTTGCTTTCGACTTTATTGGGTGGCGGTATGTCGTCGCGTCTGTTTCAAAATGTACGTGAAAAACATGGCTTGGCTTATTCTGTGTATTCATCGCATAGCGCTTTTAAAGATGATGGACAATTTGAAATTTATGCGGGAACAGGTCCGAATCAAGTGACAAAACTTATTCCTGTCGTTATTGATGAGCTGCATAAAATCATGGAAAAAGATTGCACAGAGACCGAGTTAGAGCGTGCCAAAGCGCAACTGAAGTCAAGTATTGTGATGGGGCAGGAATCGATGCTTTCCCGTGCTAATCGTCAGGCCAAATATCTGATGAATTTTGATAAAGCTGTCGATATAAACCAGCTCATTGCGCTTATTCGTCAGACATCCATGCAGGATGTTGAAGCGATGGCCAAGCAGATTTTCAGCGCGACCCCGACGGTTTCCATCCTTGGACCCAACGCCTCTGTACCGACTTACGACGACATTCAAGAAAAGCTTGCGGCTTAATAAAGCCCGCCTGTACCAGTAAAATCAGGGTCAATCGGCGCTTGGTTTGTTGGTTGCTGTGGCGTGTTTGATGGGACGGGGACACGCTCACTATTATATCCATAGGATGGCGCTTGGTCATTCAATTCCCGTTGATATTGCGGATTATTACGGCGGTTTGAGAAATAAGAAAAAGAGTCATTGCTTTGCCCTTCAAAACCATACACTTCGACGCTGCCATCATTATATGTTGGAAAGGCGCTACGTTCATAGCCATACGCATCACCATACGGATCGGAAAATTCATCACCATCAATGATAGCCGTATCGATAATATAATCATTTTCACTCGGCTCGGTACCGGGAATAAACGCTTCCCAAATCACATTCTCGCCACCAAAGGCTAAGCGGCCCGTTTTCGCATTCACTCGTACATTTTTCATACCGGGTGGCATACGAAATGGAATAGCCGGTTCATCTTGTAAGGCAACCCCCATAAAATCTTTAAAAATAGGGGCGGCAACAGACGATCCTGTTTCACGCTTCCCGAGAGACTTCGGATCATCAAAACCAACAAAGACACCAACGACCAAGTTTGGTGTAAAGCCGATAAACCATGTATCTTTGGACTCGTTAGTGGTGCCCGTTTTCCCAGCCAGTGGGCGATTGAGTGCTTTGAGGCGCGTCGCTGTCCCGCGCTGAACCACACCCTCCATAAGCGATACGATTTGATAGACATGCTTTTCATCCGCAATCTGCGCGCGGTTATCAATAATGTTAGGCGTCGTTTGCCCACCCCATCGAATAAGTTCACCACAATTCACACAGGCTCTTTTATCAAAAGAGAAAACAGTTTCGCCCGTACGATCTTGAATACGGTCAATAAATGTTGGTTCAATTTTCTTACCACCATTCGCCAGCATGCCGTATGCCGTGGTGAGATTAAGCAAAGTTGTTTCACCCGCGCCTAAAGAGAAGGCTAGATATCGTCTCATATTTTCATCAATGCCAAATTTTTTGGCGGTTTCTGAAACATTGCCCATACCAATTTTATTGGCGAGTCGCACCGTCATCAAGTTTCGTGATTTTTCTAATCCCAATCGCAACGTCGACGGGCCGTAAAATTTATTGGAATAGTTTTTCGGACTCCAAATCTCGCCGTTATCCTGACGAATAGAGAAGGGGCCATC
>JBCDCD010000140.1:0-3547 GCA_039182445.1 Pseudomonadota bacterium
AGTTTGAGGACCGGTTATAGTGCTATTCATTTTAACATTATACCAATTCCTATTAGTTTCTTCACTTTAATATCCATGAGTTGATTTTCTTGACATATGGGCGATATCTTGTATATTGCCATTCTTTGCAGAATCAGCAAGTGAACAAGATTCTGTAACTTATTGAAATGATTTAATTTTAAGGATTTTAGAGATGTTTGCGGTCGTTCGTACAGGTGGAAAACAATATAAGGTTGCGGAAAAAGAGCGCCTTGAAGTAGCAAAAATTGATGCCAAAGAAGGCGCATCTGTTGATTTGGAAGTAATTGCCACATCAAACGGCAAGGACATCAAATTCGCAGAAAAAGGTGCAAAACTCAGCGTGAAAGTCATCGAACACACACGCGCAGACAAAATTGTGGTATTTAAGAAGAAACGTAGACAAGGATATCGCCGTACCCACGGTCACCGTCAGGATCTGACAGTGATCGAAATTGGTGGTATCAAAGCTGCATAATTATAATAAAGATCAACATCTGGAGGACATAAGAAATGGCACATAAAAAAGCAGGTGGTAGTTCAAGAAACGGTCGCGATTCAGCAGGTCGTCGTCTTGGCGTTAAGAAATATGGCGGCGAGAACGTTCTTGCTGGTAACATCATCATCCGTCAGCGCGGTACAAAATACGCGGCTGGTAAAAATGTCGGTGTTGGTAAAGATCACACAATCTTTGCTCTTATGGATGGTGCCGTTCTTTTCTCAAAAGGCCGTGGCGGTAAAGCAACTGTGAATGTTGTCCCGGCAAATGATGAAAGACCTTTAGCGGCCGAGTAATCCCGTAACAAACGAATTTAATAAGGGGAAAGGCCAACTTTCCCCTTTTTTATTGGCTTAAACATCTCATGAAATTTCTCGATCAGGCAAAAATATATCTTAAGAGCGGCAACGGTGGTCCCGGTGCGGTCTCGTTTCGTCGTGAGAAATATGTTGAGGTTGGTGGTCCTGATGGCGGTAATGGCGGTCGTGGTGGCGATGTTATTTTTCGTGCAGAAAATGATCTAAATACGCTGATTGATTTTCGTTATACGCAACATTTTAAAGCGCAAAGCGGTCAAGGTGGTTCGGGCCGTGATAAATCTGGTGCCGGTGGTGATGATATTATTATCAAAGTGCCTGTCGGTACAGAAATCATCGATGAAGATAAAGAAACCGTTCTGGCTGATATGACCGAAGAAGGTCAGCAAATCACTTTCCTCAAAGGCGGCGATGGCGGCTTTGGCAATGCGCATTACAAAAGCTCTACCAATCAAGCGCCGCGTAAATCCACGCCGGGCTGGCCCGGTGAAGAACGCGCAGTATGGCTGCGTTTAAAACTCATTGCGGATGCTGGCTTGCTTGGGTTACCGAATGCTGGGAAATCGACTTTTCTAGCAGCTGTCTCTCGTGCAAAACCAAAAATAGCGGATTACCCCTTCACCACGCTGCACCCCAACTTAGGTGTGGTGAAAGCAGGTGATTATAGCTTCGTTATTGCCGATATTCCGGGATTAATCGAAGGCGCGCATGAAGGGCACGGTCTTGGTGATCGCTTCTTGGGGCATGTTGAGCGCACATCCGTTCTTCTCCATCTCGTTGATATGACGGATGATAAATTCATTGAGAATTATCATGTGATCCGCAATGAGTTGAAACAATATGGCGGCGGCCTCGCCGATAAAACGGAGATTGTGGCGCTCACGAAAATGGATACGCTTGGTGAAGAACTCGCCCAAGAACAAGCCAATGAATTTGAAAAAGCCACAGGCATAAAGCCGCTGATTATTTCATCCGTTGCACAACAAAATACAGAAGCGGTGTTATATAAGCTCGCCGACATCATCAAAGAGAATAAGAAAAATGAAGCCGCGTGACCTTATTGAACAAAGCAAGCGGATTGTCATCAAAATCGGCTCTGCGTTATTAACCGATGAAAAAACCGGCACGATTAAACAAGAATGGCTGCAATCCATCGCAGATGACCTCGCCGCTTGGCAAAAAGACGGCAAAGAGATTGTCATTGTTTCGTCGGGCGCAATTGCTCTAGGACGTAAATCGATAGGAATTGATTACACAAACACCCCCTCTTCTATCCCTCTAGAACTCAAACAGGCCGCGGCCTCTGTTGGTCAGATTGAAATCGTAAAAGGTTTTGATGTGGCGTTTGAAAAGCATGACATCCCGACAGCACTTATTCTTTTGAACCCAAAAGATACAGAAGAACGCCGTGCACATTTAAATGCGCGCGCTACGATACATACATTGTTGGAGAAAAAACACATTCCCGTGATTAATGAGAACGATACGGTCTCTACCGCCGAAATTCGTTTCGGTGATAATGATCGATTGGCCGCACGGGTGGCGCAAATGATTGGCGCTGATCTCCTCATTCAGCTGTCGACAATTGACGGTCTATATGATTCTAATCCTGAAACAGATAAAAATGCCCAACATATTCTTCTTGTAGAAACGATTGATGATGCGATTGAACAAATGGCAGGCGAAGCAAAGCCGGGCCTCAGCACAGGCGGCATGAAGAGCAAGCTAAAAGCAGCGAAAATTGCGATGCAAGCAGGTGTTCACATGGTGATTACCGATGGGACTAAAAATAATGCTCTCTCCGCTCTAATGGATGACGCTAGAGCAACAATTTTTAAAGCTTCTGAAAAACCACTCTCCGCACGGAAAAAATGGATATCGTCACATGTGCATCCTGAAGGCTCTCTTACGCTTGATGAAGGAGCGATTAACGCCCTGAAGAACGGTAAAAGTCTCCTGCCCTCCGGTGTTATAAAAATTTCCGGTGATTTTACCTTTGGTGAAGCCGTTGAAATATCTGACGTCGAAGGTCATATACTTGCTGTGGGTATTACGAAATACAGCGCCGATGAAGCGCGCCATATAATCGGCAAGAAAAGCAGCGATATCGCTCCTCTTCTTGGCTATTCTCGCGGCGATGAGCTCATTCACCGCGATGATTTAGTCTTGACATAACAAAATAAGAGCATTATCTAAGCCTTATGAAAATAGAGGGTTTGGGTAAAGAATTTGATCCGGATAGAGCAGATATTGCGCTATTCCACCAAATTGTTGTCGAGGTTAAGGCAGGTGCAAAGTGTACAGATCTTTCTGTTGAGTGCGGGCACCATCGCGCAAGGAAAACGCCAAATGGCTGGGAGGTCCAAACTATCAAAGATAGAGGGAAAACCTGGGATCATCCAGCAAGCTGGTCGTAAAATATACCCAAAGAAGAATTACTGGATACCCTCGCCAGAAGTGTGGCGCATAGTTTGGTAAATAGTGAACGTCAAATTGAAATGGTTGAAGCTATGACAAGAACCCTGCTTAATGTTCGTGAAAGGATACAAAAAAATCCAGAGCTAGGCGCTGTCATAAAAATAACTCTATAAAATATCTTGATTTAAAGAGCTGCATATTTGCAAGCAGCCGCAATTAACGTATGATTTGTGAAATTTTAAAAGGTCACAAATATGCGCACGGATACCCCCAAAACCATATATCTTAAAGATTA
>JBCDCD010000141.1:0-3499 GCA_039182445.1 Pseudomonadota bacterium
ACTGTAAATGACTGATAATCAAGGTTTATGCTTGTGGGTTCAACTTGCCTTTGAACTGGAAAATATAGGAAATAACCTCCGCAACAGCCTGATAATGCTCGGGTGGGATCATTTGGTCAATTTCAACCGTGTCATAAAGAATACGCGCCAACGGCTTGTTTTCATATAAAGGAACATCATTTTCTTTGGCCACTTCACGAATCCGCATCGCCAAATCATCAACACCCTTGGCAACCATTAACGGCGCATCCATTTCATCTGGATCATATTTAAGCGCAAGAGAATAGTGCGTTGGGTTGGTGATCACCACATCTGCTTCTGGTACGGCTTGCATCATCCGTGCACGCGCTTTTTCCTGACGTAACTGACGAAGTTTTGCGCGAATATGCGGATCGCCTTCTGTTTGTTTATATTCGTCTTTCAATTCCTGCTTGGTCATACGCATTTTTTTATAATGCTCAAAACGCTGATAAATCAGGTCAATAATCGCGACAACAAGAAGCACAACCAATATCCCCATCATCAAGCGCAAGACGAGACTATGAAGCTCATCCATCATCACGGCGATAGGTAAACCAATCATGTGCTCGACCGAACCGTAAAATGGATACAGCAAAATAACACCAACAACACCGATAATACCGATCTTTAGGATGCCTTTGACGAACTCCATGATAGAGCGCATGGAAAATAATCGTTTGAAACCTTGTAATGGCGATATTTTTTTAATGTCAGGCTTTATTGTTTCTGGCGCGAACAACGGGCCAATCTGAATAAAAGGCGCTAAGAAAGCGGCCAGCATTAAAATAATAAGCGGCAACATCAAGACGCCAATCACTTCAAAGAAGGAATCGCCTAAAACAAAACCAAACCCACCTGGTGCCGACGGCATGATGTGCGCTTTTTCAATGTAGCTCTGCATGTGATCTTTTAGACCACGCAGCGTATAAGGGCCAATCCCCAGCACCACCAGCGTCGCTGCCAAAAGCATCACCCAGTTATTGATCTCACGACTAAGCGCCACTTGCCCACGCTTGCGACTTTCCTCGATCTTTTTCGGGGTCGGTTCTTCGGTTTTCTGGGAGTCGTCTTCTTCCTGTCCTTCAGCCATCTACCCCTCCGTCTTATCGACAATATTGCCCATAAAGAACTGCATCGCTGCTTCAAATTCGGTAATCCAGAATAACATACCGGCCGAAAGAACCAAAAAGAGCGTCAACAGAGAGAGCATAATTTGTACCGGCAGTGCGAGAATAAAGACCTGCACTTGCGGCATCAAACGCGACAACACGCCCATACCAATATAAAGAAGCATCGCCACAATCATAAACGGAATAGCAATTTGAAACCCGATCAGAAAAGAAGATGAGACGGCTTTGGACACCAGCTCTGCCATTGATCCACTCTCCGGGATGTCACCAACAGGAAAAACAGTGTAACTCTCAACGACTCCATAAATCAGCATGTGATGAAGATTGGTCACGAACAAAAGTAACATACCGGTCACGGATAAAAACGCCCCCGTGATCGACCCTTGAGATGCCAGCGATGGGTTAAAAATCTGAGCGTTCGCCAAACCCGATGTCATCGCAATCAACATCCCCGCGACATCCAATGCCGCCATAAAGATGCGCGCGATCGTACCAATAAAAAGACCAATCACAAACTCAACCGTCATCAAACCAAACAAAACGGGAAATGCCGGCACTTCGGCTGGCATATAGCGCATGGTTACAGGCAAGAGCACAAACGCCATGCCTAATGACATAAGTAAGCGGATACGAACGGTAACAAAAGAGTCACCAAAGCCGGGCATAATCATCAGCGCCGTGCCCAAGCGCGTAAAACTTAGTAAAAGCGCAAAAACACCTGTAACGAGAAATTCTTCTAAGGATTGCATCGTCGCAATCCCCCGCTACCCAATACCGACAATTTTATCAGCAATACGATTCATAAACTCAATCATCACCGTCGCGAAGCCCGGTAAGAACAGAAAGATCGCCATAAAGATCGCGAGAATTTTTGGGACAAACACAAGGGTAATTTCCTGTACCTGTGTCAACGCCTGAACCAAAGCAATCGCTACCCCCACTATCAAACCGATGCCCATAACCGGCATCCCGATTTGTATGGCCAGCCAAATGGCTTCACGCGCGATATCAATGATTTCGTTTTGGTTCATGCAACGATTTTACCTTTTGACCTGTATCCTCACAAGCTTCGGATCAATATTTATTCAAATTCTCCTAAGAATTTCTCAAAATTCTGCCAGTAGCCTATAGATTTGGTGTAAATCGGTTCTCTGACTTGCAGCGTGCTCGCCGTTGTCACTACGCGATCGCTTTTGTGGAACGCAAGGCAGTTCTCATCCCACTTCAAACCACATTGCGTTATTAAATTCTTTATCGCGGCCTCACCCTCTTGTACAAATTCTTCATACTCAACGTCGATGATCTCAAACCCCGTGTGTTCGCGCCAATAAACCATCATCTCTTCATAGAGATTCATATATTCTTTTATCTCCGATAAATTTTGTGCATACGGCACAGAACCCGAGAACTTAGTTTTAAAAATAGAAAAAGCGGTGTCTTTTGGATGACGTTTGCAATGAATGATTTTGGCGTTGGGAAAAAGATATTCAATAAACCCAAGATAACGAAAATTCGACGGCATTTTATCCGTGATCATTGCTTGGTTTTCATACGCCTCATCAATAAAGGCAAGATATTTATCCTGCATGCTTGACGCATCCTGATCAGGTTTCACCAAAAAACTGCGATAGAGTAAATTAACCGAATTGAGCTCCCCTGCGCCATAAACATCCGGGTGCGCCGCAATAATTTGTTCTATTAAAGACGTACCAGAGCGCGGCATCCCAACAATAAAGATCGGGGCATAAGACGGATGATCACCTTGCGCCTTCTCCTTTAACTGCGTTTCATAATGCTCTTTAATTTTTTCAAAATAAACACGTTCCTCATCAATCGAATACGCATAGCTCGCCCGCAATATCTCATTGCCATTTTTATACGCCTCAAAGGCTTGATCAAAGGATTGCTGCGTCTCATATATTTTACCGAGCGCGAAATAATAATCCGCCTGCATATCTTTGGGCATATCGGCAACATGAATTGCTTCTAGATTTTTCAAATTATCAGGATCGTTATAATAAGAAGAAAAGCTCGATAAAATTTTATGCGCCGGAATACAATCCGGAACATGGTTGATTACATCGATTAAAATCTCTTCCGCTTCTTCTTTGCGATTGGCTTCGATCAGCAAGCCGCTCAGATTAAGCTGCGCCTGAATATTCTCTTCCCTATTCGGCATATTAAGAAATGCATCAATCGCCTCCAAAGGCCGATTAAGATGTTTGAGCACCAATGCGAGTATCGAGTAATTATTGCTTTGCGCTGGGTCGAGCTTGAGTGCTTTTTGAATAAAGCCCAGCGCCTTTTTATACATGCCTGTTTCCGAATAAAATAACGCGAGGTTCGCT
>JBCDCD010000142.1:0-3253 GCA_039182445.1 Pseudomonadota bacterium
GGTGAGGCCGGCGAGGGTCATGCGGGGGCCGTCGGCGATGGTGGCGGGCACGCCCTGGGGTACAACTTTATCAGAAAGTATCTTCGACCGTCAGGAAGATGGTAGTTTTCGGCTAACCCAACGTTTTACGGATGAAAATGGTGAAACCAATACCAATATTCAGTTTAATGTCTTACCGCCTGATACAGACGTCGCTTTAGGAAACACGCCACAAATAAGCCGTACAGGAAATGATCCGTTTCAAATATTGCGCGGCAATGAGATAGACCTCAGCGCTTAAAACAACTCCAACAACATACATCGTGCTGAACCGCCACCGTAATATTCAATCGTCGGAATAGATGGCTTGATAATCGTTTTATAATGCTGAGATAACTGGTTTTTCTGTTCATCTGTAAGCGAGTCATAGCCCGCAGCAGACATGACCAGCATACGTTCGCCACTCGTGCCAACAACCTCTAGAGAATTCCCGCAAAAATGTTCCATTTGTTCATTGGTGAATTCAATAACCCCACGACGATGTTTCAGATGTTCAATGATATCGCGCTTCACCAAGGATTCGGAGCAAACACCCGCTATTTCTGTTCCAATCCACATCACGACATCGGCATGATAAACGGGCCTACCTTTATAATCTGTTTCAAATGGGATATGCGTGAATTCGTTCATTTCACACCATACTTTTCCCACCTCAAGATCAGAACGTTTAGAGAGATTTTGGTAAGCAATCCTGTTCACACGGTCCAAACATATAGCGCCCGTGCTCTCTAAAGCTTTTCCCTGCTCCTCGTAAGACGTAAAATGCTGCACATCCGTATAACGCCCTTTCAGAATATCAATCAGTTCCGGACGGCGTTCAATTTGACGATTTTGCGCCAACATTGGGTAAAGAATCATCCGTTTTCCTGTATGCGTCGAAACCCAGTTATTGCAGAAAATATCATCTGGGCATCCTTTCTGCCCAAGAGCTGTTGTCATCACCACCCCATGTTCAACCAGAAGATCACGAAAAGCACGGAATTCAGCTTTGGCTTTTTCTTGAATTAAAGAGATATCCTGATCATCATCATGCTGGTAAGAATTGGTTTCTTTTGTCTGTTCATTGGCGTGGAAATCAACAGGCTCCATCATCATAATATGATTGGTTGATTGTGCCGATGTCATGTGAAAAATCCTTTCCCTCAAATCAAATTCTCTGATAATTTTATCGTGATTTGATGGGAAGCTCTAGCCCCTTCTTTACCACTTATTCACGAGGTCACTATGCTTAAAATTCTTACTGGTTCATGGCCTCTCTTCTTTGGCCTTGCGCTTATTATGATAGGTAATGGCTTGCAGGGCACACTCCTTGGTATTCGCGCCAATATCGAGGGATTCGATACTGTCACCATCGGTATCATTATGTCGCTTTATTACATTGGCTTTTTAGGTGGCTCTTACTACGCACCGAAACTTGTGAGTCAAGTCGGCCATATTCGTGTTTTTACCGCGCTTGCGTCCCTCGCTTCGACGACTGTATTGTTACATGGTCTATTTCCAGAAGCGATGTTATGGGCGCCAATCCGTTTCTTCACTGGTTTTGCCTATGCAGGCTTATACATTGTTGTCGAAAGCTGGCTGAACGATAAATCAACGAATAAGACCCGCGGTACATTATTCGGCATTTATCAATTTATCGGCTTTGGCGGGATGATGTTAGGGCAGTATTTATTGAATATTTCTGATCCCTCAACAATGGTACTTTTTGTTACCGCTTCTGTCTTGGTATCGATAGCGCTTGTTCCTGTTTCTTTGAGCTCACGTCCTGCGCCAAATTTTGAAGAACCTGAAACAATGCCGATTAGGAAGCTCTTTAAGATTTCACCATTGGGTCTCGCTGGAGTCTTTATGATGGGGATTGGTGCCAGCGTTATGTTTGGAATCGGAGCGGTTTATGCGACTGAGATTGATATGACACTGCCGCAAATCTCTACTTTTATGGCGCTCTTTATTGCTGGTGGTGCCCTTTCTCAAGTCCCGATCGGCTGGCTCTCAGACAAGTATGATCGACGATTGGTGCTTATAGGGGTTTCTTTCTTTACCGCCATCTCAGCCCTCTTGTGTTGGCTTGTATCAGGTAATCCCTATATCCTGAATTTTATGGTCTTCACATTAGGCTTCCTTTGCTTACCGCTCTATGGCTTGAGCATGGCGCATATCAATGACCACCTAAACCCGAAACAATTCGTCAGCGCAAGCTCCTCCGCTATTTTGGTCAATGGTATGGGCTCTGCGATTGGCCCACTGCTGATTCCAGTCCTTATGGGCGCTTTTGGCACTTTTATGTTCTTCCCATCCATATCAGCCGTATTTCTTGCTTTAGGGTTTTACGGTATCTGGCGAATGACCCGCCGCGAAGCTGTTCCTTTAGAAGAACAAGGTGACTTCACCGCTATGCCAGTACGAGCCACGCCATTAACGATGGCCATTACCGAAGAAGGCCATAGCATCATGAAAGAGTTAGAAAAAGAAGAGAAGAAAAACCCTTAAATTGACATAATGCTTGAGGTTTGATACCTTACAATCATGGTTTTAAAAGGTACGTTAACAGGCTCTCATGGACAGAGCACTACTTCTGGTTCGTCAGTGAAAACAACAATCACTAACGATGATTCAGATGCTGTATTTTTCGATTCAAATGCCAGAGAAATAAAAACAGATGACCAAATTCAAATTATTACAAATTCAGGAAATGTTAAAACTGGAACAGTTACAGGAATTGGCAAAAATAGAGCTGACCGTTTAACGCTTGGTTTAGTTGTAACAGATGGAGGTAGAACATCCATATCACAAGACTCAGTTTTAAATGGAAAAGAAAAGATAATCTCTTTAACGGCCAAAGAACAAAGAAGAAGAATCAACAGAGATTTTGAGTCTAGGCTTCCTAAAATTGAGTCCAAAGTTAAGAAAACGTTCTAAGAATATTGCATTATTAACGACCTCGCTCTCGAGTTTCGGAGAATTTAAGATCCGGCCAATCTTGTTGCGCACGATCCAAGTCCCAAGCATTTCGCGCTAAATACACGGGTGTCTTATCGCGATCTTCTCCAAGAGAATTACGGTTTCCATCAACAAATTTTTTGATGTTGTCATTCTCACCCGTCACCCAGCGCGCTGTGACATATTGTGTTGCTTCGAAGTCAATCTCGAGATTATATTCTTGCGCCAAACGCTCTTTCAGCACATCCAATTGAAGCGTTCCGACGACACCAAC
>JBCDCD010000143.1:0-3198 GCA_039182445.1 Pseudomonadota bacterium
ATTTGTGGTTCTTGTGCGATGAATATTGGCGGTCGCAATCGCTTGGCTTGCTTAACACCCATTGAAGAAATGGGCAGTGATGTCAAGATTACGCCTTTGCCACATATGCCTGTGGTAAAAGACTTGGTGCCTGATCTTAATCATGTGTACAAACAATATGAATCGATTCAGCCATGGATGAAAGTGGATGAAGGCGAAGAGCTTTCAGAGCGTGAGCGTTTACAAAGCCCTGAAGATGCGCAAGCTTTGAACGGTGCCGATGGTAAGGGGCCTGCCGGTTGTATTTTGTGTTTCTGTTGTTCCACATCATGCCCATCATACTGGTGGAATCCAGAAAAGTTTTTGGGGCCTGCAATTTTGCTCAATGCATGGCGCTGGATTACCGATACGCGTGATAAAGCAACAGATGAGCGTTTAGAACAGCTTGAAGACCCGTTTAAACTTTATCGTTGTCATACAATTATGAATTGTACGAATGCGTGTCCGAAAGATTTGAACCCAGCCAAGTCAATTGCTGAGATTAAAAAGCTGATGGTCGAGAAGCATAGCTAAGAAAGTAGTTTTTTCTTATCTATCTCGTCATAAAGCACGTCTATAAACTTAGCTAGATCGCTGTTTTCTTCAATGATTGGGGTCGTATATTCCTTCGTTTTTTCTTTTGTGATTCCCATTTCTTTCCAGGATTTTCCGCGTGCGAAGTAGGATTGGGAGAATCCCTGAAGGTAATCAAAATGGTTGGCGAGGCGTGCTTCGGGCGTTTTGTTTTCTTCAAACTCAAGCCAATACTCATAAACTTTATCTGCCAGCGGCAATGGCAGCATTGAAAATAGCTTTTGAGCATCTACTTTTTCTTGTTGTTTGCGCGCTTCACGAGATTTTTCATCATATCGTGCAACATCACCGCTATAAATTTCATGAACATCATGAAATAGAGTCATAATAAGTGTTTTTTCTAAATCGAATTCTTCATTTGTTAAAAATTTATGTAGAACAATCATGATCATCATATGCCATGTATGTTCGGCAGGGTTATCGTGACGTGAATGATCTTTAAGGTAACCTTTTCTCTCAATAGATTTTAGAGAGTCTATTTCTTCCAAGAAATTTAATGTTTTTTGGTAGTTGCTATTCACTATCCAGACCAATATCAAAAACTTTGACAGAATGTGTTAAAGCGCCGATGGAGATATAATCGACGCCGCTTTCGGCAATACCGACAACGGTATCCATATTCACACCGCCTGAGGCTTCAGACAGGATTTTTCCTTTGATGATTTCAAGCGCTTCTTTCAATTGTACGGGCGGCATATTGTCGAGCAAGATGAAATCAACAATATCGTGAAACGGCATAACTTCTTGCAGTTGATCGAGTGTATCAACCTCGATCTCAATTTTGACATCAGGGTTGGCGGTACGGACTTTTTTCAGAGCAGGGACGATCCCACCTGCGGCCGCAATATGGTTATCTTTAATCAAAACCATATCGAACAATCCCATGCGGTGGTTATGGCCGCCCCCTATTTTGACAGCATATTTTGCCAACGTACGATAACCAGGCAGTGTTTTGCGTGTGTCTAATATCTTCGCATTGGTGTGAGCAACGGCAGCAACATATTTTGATGTTTCTGTCGCGATGCCGGAAAGATGGGTCATAAAATTCAGGGCAATGCGCTCTGCTTGAAGAATGCTCTGTGCTTTGCCTGTCACGCTCATGATTTTATCTTTAGGCTGAACAGTATCACCGTCGGAAATATGTTCTGTAATTTTGAGCGTGTTATCTTGTTTTAATAGGCAGTATTTTGAGAGAGGGATACCGGCAATAACCCCTTGTTCTCGCGATACAAAATGCGTTATGACTTCTTTATTGGGATCAATCGTTGATTTTGTAGTGATATCGCCTTGATCGCCAAGGTCTTCTTTAAACGCGAGATCAACAAGCGTTTTAATATCGTTAGAAATTTCCATTAGCTAGCATCTAACATTTTCTGGATCGGAATCATAGAACGCCCGGCCATATCAGGATCTAGAATGACTTCCGGCGTTTCATCACGCAGTGCATTTAATATTTTTGGTAATGTGATCTTTTTCATGTGCGGACACATTTGACAGGGACGTATGAGCTCCATTTCAGGATGGGCTGCGGCGATGTTATCGCTCATAGAACATTCGGTAATAAGCACGACGCGGTTTGGTTTTTCACCTTCCACATAGTCAATCATTTGCTGAGTGGAGCCCGTGTAATCCGCTTCGGCAAGCACTTCGGGTGGGCATTCAGGGTGAGCCAACACCGTTACACCATCATATCTCTCACGGAACTGCTTAATATCTTCGGGAGTGAAGCGTTCATGCACCATGCAGCTTCCCTCCCAAGTCAAGACTTTCTTATCTGTATGACCTTGAACATATTGAGCAAGATACTGATCCGGGATCATCATCACTGTATCACTATCGAGCGAGTTTACAATTTTTACAGCGTTACCAGAAGTGCAGCAAATATCGCTTTCGGCTTTTACTTCGGCCGAGGTATTGACGTAGGTAATGATTGGCACATTCGGATATTTCTCACGAAGCAAACGAACGTCCGCACCCGTAATTGATTCAGATAACGAACAGCCTGCGCCCATATCGGGAATAATAACTTTTTTCTCCATGCACAATGCTTTGGAGGTTTCCGCCATGAAGTGAACACCACATTGCACAATGATATCGGCTTCTGTTTTTGCCGCCTCACGGGCGAGGGCAAGAGAGTCGCCAACAATATCCGCAACGCCGTGGAAGATATCGGGCGTCATATAATTATGCGCTAAGATAACGGCATTTTTTTCTTTTTTGAGTTTGTTGATCTCATAGATGTATGGCGCGAGCGATTGCCAGTATTTCTCATTATACTGATCCTGCAGCATTTCGTAGATGGGGGCTGTTGCCTGAGCAACATCGTCGGTATAGGCTAGTCTTTCACTCATGCGCATCCTCTATAGGCATCCTTTTGAGCGGAATTTACCGTAATTGATTATTGGGATAAAGCCTTTTTCTTCATTTTATAGATCATGCGGATATGATCACGGCCTGTGCGTTCTTTGTATTTCTCATAATATTGTTGATGATAGTCTTCTGCTGGCCAGAATTTCTCCAAAGGCTCTAATGTGGTTACAATCTTATTGTCCCATACTTTTTCATTTTCGATGCTTTGGATGGCTG
>JBCDCD010000144.1:0-3105 GCA_039182445.1 Pseudomonadota bacterium
AAAAACATATAAAGCTGTTCTATATTTAACCTTTCCATCTCACCATTTTTTATTTAATTCTTGCCCCTATTATAAAAAATAAGTTTAATATTTTACAAATAAGCGGGGGTGTATGCGTAAATAATATATTAATATCAATACCTTAAGGCGTTAATATTTTTTATCATTATTCCGCGGCGTTGAGCACGAATCCTTGTTTTTGGCGGACCAAATCTTCATAGGCTTCACGCAATTGGTGGGTAATAGGGCCGACTTTATACTCGGTACTATCGATCTTCCCGACGGCCGTGACTTCGGCGGCGGTACCAGTAAGGAAGACTTCATCAGCGTCGGTGAGCTCTTCAGGTTTGATCTGACACACCTCAAGCGGGATATTTTGTTCCTGCGCTAACTTGATGACTGTTTGACGGGTAAGGCCGTTCAAGAAACAATCCGGATCAGGTGTTTTAATTTGCCCGTCTTTGATCATAAAAATATTGGCGCCTGTGGCTTCGGCCACAAGGCCACGATAATCAAGCATGAGTGAATCAGTATAACCATTGGCTTCCGCAGCATGTTTGGACATGGTGTGTGTTGCATAAAGACCTGCGGCTTTACTGGCGGTTGTTGCTGTGTCCGGTTGCGGTGCGCGCCATTTTGATGTTTGTAAGCTAATGCCTTTTTCACGGGCTTCATCACCGAAGTAGCTTGGCCATTCCCAGGCTGCGATCGCGACATGGGTCTTTGTTTTTTGTGCAGAGATGCCAAGCTCTTCACTACCGCGCCAAGCGACGGGACGTATGTAAGCGTCAGTCAGATTATTGGCTTTTAGAATCTCTTGTTTGGCATCTTCCAGTTGATCTTTGGAATAGGGCATGGGCATATCGATTAAGTCGGCCGAACGATCAAAACGGATCGAGTGATCCTCGGACAAAAAGATATTGCCATCATAGCAACGCTCGCCTTCAAAGACAGAGCTGGCATAGTGAAGTCCGTGCGTTAAAACATGGACTTTTGCTTCTTTCCAAGGAATGATGTCGCCGTTGAACCAGATAAAGCCGTCGCGATCACTAAAATTTTGTGCCATTTATGCCCCTTTTGAAATATTAAGGCTCTATTCTTTTGCAAAATAGTGTAAAAAGCAAGGGATGAGCGAAAAAACAGCAATAAATATTCCCGAGAATCCTGAGACATCTCCCCATATTCTAGTGGTGGATGATGATGACCGCATTCGGGATTTGGTCACAAAATATCTGCGTAAGCAGGATTTTATGGTGTCTATGGCAGAGAATGCGCAAGAGGCCAAAGAAATCTTGGCGCTTTTTGAGTATGACCTCATGGTGTTGGATGTGATGATGCCAGGAGAGACTGGGTTCGAATTTACTGAGAAGTTACGCGAGAGCTCAGACATGCCAGTGATTTTGTTGACGGCTCTAGGGGAAACGGATGATCGGATTGAAGGATTAACCGCTGGGGCAGATGATTATTTGACCAAACCTTTTGATCCGCGGGAATTGGTGTTGCGCATCGAAGCGATTTTGCGCCGCCGCCCAACAGAAGATTTGCAAGCGCCAAAGTTACAAATCGGGCCATGGTTTTTTGATCCTGATTACAATGAATTAAAAGCGGATGATAGAACGGTGAAATTGACTGATGGCGAGATGACTTTGCTGCGTGCGTTGGCACAAAAGGCGGGGGAGCTTTATGATCGCGAAAGCCTATCAGAAGAATGCGGTTTTGATTCCTTAAAGCGAACGATCGATGTACAGATCACAAGACTTCGTCGTAAGTTAGAAGATAATAGTGACAACCCGCGCTATCTTCAGACGGTACGTGGCAAGGGATATATCTTACGCGCGGAGAAATTATCGTGAGTGTCAAAAAGCTAAAAGATTTTTTACCGCGCTCGCTTTTTTATCGATCGCTTTTGATTTTGACGGTGCCAATTATTCTTACTTTCGCTATTAGCACCTATGTGTTCTTTGATCGGCATTGGGAAAAAATGGCAAGCCGATTGGCGACAGGTGTTGCGGGTGAGGTCGCCTTTTTTTCAGAGCGTTTTGACAAAAATATGTCGAGTAATGAACTTGATGCTTTAAGTAAAGCGAGTTTGTTGCATTTGCGTATGAATATTCAGCACAGAGAAGGCGGTGTTATTGAACAAGATCAGGCTAAATATTTTGGGCGTGGTGATGTTATTAAACGCCTTCTTTATAAAGAGCTGAAAGAGGCGCTTAATTACCCGTTCCGTATTGTTGTTGATGTTGAAGAAAAATGGATTCAGGTGCAGGTGCAAAAGCAAGACGATGTTTTGATTTTTACTGTGCCGGAAAGTAGGCTGTTTTCATCGTCTGGCTATGTGTTCCTTCTCTGGATGTTGGGCGTTTCTATTATTCTTATGACCGTTGCTATTATATTTATGCGTAATCAGATACGGCCTATAAAAAAACTATCGGTGGCAGCGGATCGTTTTGGGAAAGGGCGCGATGTCCCGTTTTTCAAACCAGAAGGCGCACGCGAGGTGCGTCAGGCTGCGAGGGCTTTTATCGGGATGCGTGATCGTATGCAAAATCAGATACAGCAACGCACGCTTATGCTTGCGGGTGTTTCGCATGATTTAAGAACGCCTTTGACACGTTTAAAACTACAAGCGGAAATGATTGAAGATGAAAGTGAAAAGGCAGCGATTAAAGAAGATATTGATGATATGGAGCGAATGATCAGTGCTTACTTAGAATTCACTAAAGGGGAGGGCAATGAAACCCCCGAGCGCGTTAATCTAAAAGATTTTTTACAGGATATTATCGGCTCTTTTGAAAAGGTTGGCTTTGCCCTTCATTTTGATGTGAGTGGTGAGAGTTTTGATCTCTATTTACGGCCGATTGCAATAGAGCGATGTCTCAATAATATTATCTCGAACGCGCAAAAATTTGCGGAGAAAGTTTGGGTCTCTTTAGAGGCAAAAGAAGAGCAAGTTGTGATCCGCATTGATGATGATGGGCCCGGGGTTGATCCTGCGAATTATCAGGATGTGTTTAAGCCATTTTATCGTGAGGAAAAATCACGCAATAAGAAAACCGGCGGTGTAGGGCTTGGGTTACCGATTGCACAAGATATTGTCTTGGC
>JBCDCD010000145.1:0-3069 GCA_039182445.1 Pseudomonadota bacterium
CAGCAACGCAAAGAAGCCGCAGCGCAAAAAGCGATGGAAACCGGAAAGGATTCTGGAATCGGCATGGCCAAGAATCATGTCGCGGCCTGGTTTGAATTTTTTAATCTGCGCGATATTTTACGCGGCTCCGTCACCCGCGAAGAATTGCAAATGGATATGGAAGCTGGTGGTAAACTCTCTTTCGATTTTTTACTCCTCGTTTTCTTGTCAGCGATTGTTGCGGGGATTGGTCTTATTCAAAGTGATGTCGCGATTATTATTGGTGCGATGGTGATTGCGCCCCTTCTGGGCCCGAACCTTGCGATGGCGTTTGCGGCGGGACTGGGCAATAAAAAATTATTTCTGAGCTCATTAATGACAAATATTATTGGCTTATCTTTCGCGCTTTTCATCTCCGTGCTTGCGAGCTTCTTCATGGACATGACGGCGTTGAAAGAAAGCACTGAGTTGATGAACCGCACCAATATTAGTTTCGCGACAATTGCATTGGCATTGGCATCGGGCGCAGCGGCGGTTCTCTCCCTCACCACTGGCGTGTCGAGTGCGCTGGTCGGCGTGATGGTTGCGGTGGCGTTACTGCCACCGGCGGTGACATTGGGATTGTTTACCGGGCAAGGGCAATGGGATCTCGCTTTTGGTGCGGGGCTTTTGCTGGCGACCAACATTATCTGTATCAATATTTCGGCACTGGTGATTTTCCGCCTTAAAGGCGTGCGCCCGCGGACGTGGTATGAAGAAAAGACAGCGCGGAAAAATGCACGCTTTAATTTGATACTGTGGATTGGTATTTTGATCCTGCTCAGCGCGCTGATCTGGTTTAAGAATGAATATATGCCGATTGTGGGTTAGCCTTCTTTGAAGAAATTATAAATTTCTTCAGCTTTGTTTTTTGAAATGCCGGTGACTTTCATAAGGTCTTGCACCCCGGCACGACCGACGGCTTTGGCCGACCCAAAATATTGAAGTAAGGCGCGTTTGCGTTTTGCTCCAATACCGGGAATTTGATCGAGTGGTGAGCGTTCCATATCTATCTTACAGCGGGTACGATGCGCGCCAATAGCAAAGCGGTGAACCTCATCGCGCAGACGTTGAAGATAATGGAGCGTTGGATCGTTGATGGGTAGTTTAAAAGACGGTTTGCCTTCGACAAAAAATTGTTCACGGCCGGCATTGCGATCCTCACCTTTAGCGATGCCGACAACGACAAGCTTATCGTAAACACCAAGCTCTTCGAGTGTTTCTTTCACCACATTAAATTGTCCCTGCCCACCATCAATAAGGAGTAAATCCGGCCAGCTTTCATGATCAGGCTCTATGCCCTCTGTGAGGGCGCGGCCGAAGCGGCGCTCCATCACCTCGCGCATCATGCCGTAATCATCGGCGGCATCGGCTTCTTTGATATTGAACTTGCGATAGGCGTTTTTGACAAAGCCGTCTTCCCCCGCAACGACCATCGCACCGACCATGTTCGTTCCGGATATATGCGAGTTATCATAGACCTCAACGCGCGTTGGCGGCGCGTCGAGATCAAACAACTCAGCCACAGCCTCGAGATGTTTTTTCTCGGTTGAGCGTTCAGCAATGTTTCGTTTGAGCGCGTCTTCGGCATTGCGCATGACAAAATCAATCAGGCGTTGGCGTTGCCCGCGCGATGGTTTTGAAATGGTGACTTTACCGCGCTCGCGTTTTGTTGTGAGCGCTTCTTCCAATAATGATTTTTCATTGGGAACATGACTGGTCAGGATTAATGTCGGAACGGGCTTGCTGTTATAAAATTGAGCCATAAACACGCCAAGAATATTCTCTGCTGTTTCTTCGGCATCATGGCGTGGAAAGTACGCCCGGTTGCCAAAGTTCTGACCACCACGAAAAAAGAAAACCTGAATACAAGAGCGCCCTTCTGTTTGATGCAAGGCCATGACATCAACATCCCCAAGCCCTTCAAGATTAATATCCTGCTTGGTTTGAATAGCGGACAGCGCCTTAATACGATCCCGGTAATCCGCTGCTTTTTCAAAATCTTCGGCTTCGGCGGCAATAGTCATTTTTTCTGCATAATGTTCTTGAATGGCTTTGCTTTCACCGTTTAAAAACTGCCGCGCTTGCTCTACTTGTCCTGCATACTCCTCTTTGGTCACATGCCCAACACAAGGCGCAGAACATCGTTTGATATGATATTGCAAACAAGGGCGTTTACGATTGGCGAACACATTATCGGAGCAGTTGCGAATTTTAAAAACACGCTGCATTGTTTGCAGCGTATGATTGACCGCTCCCGCCGACGCGAACGGTCCAAAATATTCGCCTTTGGCTTTACGTGCGCCACGATGTTTTTTAATGATCGGATAATCATGATCTGACGGAATAACAATGTACGGAAAGGATTTATCATCGCGCAGTAAAATATTATAGCGCGGCTTAAGCTTTTTAATCAGATTGGCTTCTAAAAGTAGCGCTTCGACTTCAGTATGTGTATGCACAAATTCCATTGTCGCCGTTTGCGCGACCATACGCTGCAACCGCGTCGGTAGTTTCGATACATTGGTATAGCTGAGCACGCGTTTCTTGAGCGCTTTGGCCTTACCGACATAAAGCACCTCTCCCTTACCATCGATCATACGATAAACGCCAGGCGTTAGCGGCAGATTATCGGTATAATCCTTAATAATTTGCGTACCGCGCGCGATTGGGTTGGAGGTATCCGTCATAATCTGTGGAATTTACGGCAGCTTTGCCCATTTCGCAACTTGCCAGCCACGAAATCCTATGGTTTATAGAATAATCTGAATTCTCAAGGGTATTCAGCAGGGCCTGTGGCGGAATGGTAGACGCTGCGGACTTAAAATCCGTTGTCCTTAGGACGTGGGGGTTCAAGTCCCCCCAGGCCCACCACCTATCTCTAAAATTGAATTATGTTGGACTCTTCAAGTCAATGGAAGATAGCCCACCCCCACTAAAATAAAAAAGCGCATATCCGCGCAAGCGCGATATGCGAAGGGTTCAAGTCCCCCCAGGCCCACCACCTCATCTCTTATAAAATTTCAAAATCGATGAAGATAAACCATTGAC
>JBCDCD010000146.1:0-3028 GCA_039182445.1 Pseudomonadota bacterium
CAGAGAAGGTGGATTGAGCGGCAAACCACTTACAGAAAGATCAACAGAACTTATTCGTGAATTCTACAACCTTACCGAGGGTAAAATTACCATTATCGGCATTGGCGGTATTTCCTCTGGACAAGATGCTTACGATAAAATTAAAGCGGGTGCGTCATTGGTACAACTTTATTCGGCGCTTGTGTTCAAAGGGCCAGAAGTGGTTCAGCAAATCAATAAAGAGCTCATCACACTACTTAAACAAGACGGTTATAAAAACATAAGTTATGCCGTCGGCACAGCAGCATAAGGATATTCATCATGCGCTTTCTTTTTCTATCTCTTCTTCTTGTCTCTTTTCCAGCACAAGCAGAAGTTGTGAAATCCTCGTCGATTGCGATGCATGGCACGCCAAAATATGAAACAGGTTTCATGCATTTCGAATATACAAAACCAGATGCACCGCAAGGTGGCACTTTAAGAAATTCTGCGATTGGAACTTTTGACAGTTTGAACCCTTTTATTATCAAAGGCTCCCCTGCTGCGGGCCTGTCTTTCTTAGGGCAGAGTTTTCTTTATGATTCTTTGATGGAGCAAAGCTATGACGAGCCTTTTTCCATGTATGGCTTGCTTGCCGACACCATTGAATATGATCCTGAAGATAATAGTTGGGTTGCGTTTAATTTGAACCCGAATGCCAAATGGCATGACGGCAAGCAAGTCACAGCCGATGATGTTGTTTGGACATTTAATACGATGTTAGAGCATGGCGCGCCATTTTTTAAAGCCTATTATGGCGATGTCACGACTGTTGAAGCGACGTCTCCGACCCGCGTTTATTTTAAATTTAAAGACGATCAAAATGCGGAATTACCGCTTATTCTTTCGCAAATGTCCGTCCTGCCCAAACATTACTGGGAACAAGAAGGCAATGACATTACCAAAACGTCGTTAGATGTTCCTTTAGGCAGTGGGCCCTACACAATTGAAACAATTGATGCAGGACGATCCATTACCTATAAGCGTGTCGAAAATTATTGGGGCAATGATTTACCAATCAATGCGGGAAAATTTAATTTTGAACGCATTGAGTATGATTACTACAAAGACAGCAATGTCGCGCTTGAGGCATTTTTTGCCAATGAATATGATTACCGCATTGAAAATACCGCAAAGCTTTGGGAGAAAAGCTATGACGCCCCTGCGGTAAAGAATGGTGAGATTGTTAAAGAAGAAATTCAGCATAATCGTCCGCAAGGAATGCAAGCCTTTATTTATAATTTGAGACGGCCTGTATTCGAAGACATCAAGGTGCGTGAAGCCATCGCTCATGCGTTTGATTTTGAATGGTCTAACAAACAATTTGCTTACGGTGGATATAAACGTAGTGATAGTTATTTTGAAAATTCTGAACTGGCGTCACAAGAAGGTGCGCCGACCGGACGTGTCTTAGAAATCTTGGACACGTATCGTGATCAATTGCCTGAAACTGTTTTTACGACACGCTACAAGCCGCCAAAAACAGATGGCAGTGGCAACGCACGCCGTAATTTAAGAACAGCGATGACGCTGCTAGATGAAGCAGGATATAAACTTGGTGATGACGGTATCCGTGTACATGAAGAGACAGGCCAGCGCCTGAGCTTTGAGATTATTGATGCCAATCCTTTATTTGAGCGTTGGGTTCTCCCCTTTATTGCCAACATGAAAAAGATCGGTGTTGAAGCCACTTTTCGTGTGCTGGACCCGGCACAATATCAAAACCGTATGAATGATTTTGATTACGATATGACGATTATGTCGATGGGACAGTCAAGCTCTCCTGGCAACGAACAACGTGATTACTGGAACTCCGCGAAAGCCGATATGCCCGGTGGACGCAATTATATGGGTATTAAGAGTCCTGTTATTGACGAGCTCATTGAAAAAATTATCAAGGCGCCAAGCAGAGATGAGCTTGTCGCCCTCACCCGCGCCTTGGATCGTGTCTTACTCGCAGGTCATTATTCGATTCCACAATGGCACATTGATTATTGGCGCGTGACCTATTGGAAAAAATTAGGTCGTCCGGAAAATCTTTCGGATTTAACGCCTGCAATTACCGATACCTGGTGGGTCAAGAATTAAATATTTCTTAATGAATATAACTGGATGGAGGTTTTTCTGCCTTTACAAGTTTAAGCCATTCTTGAGAATGATCACTATTATATTTACTCGCTTTACGATTATATATTATTGCTCCAGCAAGTGACCCAACCGTGACTATGCTCGCAACAATTGAGAATGCAGCTAAAACTTTCATTTTTAAATCACGACGATCTTCTAAAATCTGTTCATTTTGAGCAATACATATCTGGGCATCGTCATTTGTAGCTTCTGTTTCAAAACAAATTTGTGATATTTCATGACTATTTCTACCTATATCCGTACCAATATAGTGATCCGCTAATTTTGACCCACCAATAATTCCTGCTATTCCAATAAAAACGGCTGCGACGAAAGATCTTTCAAACCTATGCGCGGTTTTTTTATAAGGGTTTTGTGCATCTACTAATTCAAACGCATCAATTATCTGCTTATATTTATCTGCCATTTGCACATCCTTATCAATCGTGGCTATATAACCATGATACCAACGCAAAGTCAATTATTATGAAAAAATCTATTATCATTCCCGCTCGATATGGCTCTACCCGGTTTCCGGGCAAGCCATTGGCAAAAATTGCTGGGAAGACAATGCTTTCACGGGTTGTTGAACTCGCAAAGCAGGCCGCTGAGCAAACCGATATAAAAACAATCGCGGTTGCGACAGAAGATGAGCGCATTCACCAACACGCTGAAGAATTAGGTATTCACGCGATCATGACATCGGATGAGTGTCAAACAGGCTCCGATCGGGTTCTGGAGGCCATTGAAAAAACTGACCCTTCCATTGAGTTTGTTTTTGGGTTGCAAGGGGATGCGCCTTTCACGCCGGTTAGCGCCATCGTCAAAATGGTCGAGGCGATTACAAATGTCCCATCCATTGAAGTGGTAACGCCGATCGTGC
>JBCDCD010000147.1:0-2983 GCA_039182445.1 Pseudomonadota bacterium
ATGAGCAGTAAAATGTCGGAATGTTGCGCAAACGTACTGTCTTGCTTGCTCGTCATACCAATCAATTTGTTTTTAAAACGACGCGTGTAACGGATGAGATCCGAGAGTTCAGGATTTTCGCCAGAATTCGAAATCAGCAACACCACATCATCTTCAGTGATCATGCCCAAATCACCATGGCTGGCCTCATTGGCGTGCACAAAATGCGATGGGGTTCCGGTAGACGCCAATGTCGCGACGATCTTTTTCGCCACGTGGCCACTTTTCCCGATTCCGGCAACGATCAAGCGGCCTTTTTTATCGGTTTTCATTTGATGGATCACATCGCAAGCTTCGATAAAGCTTTCATCCAGGCTATTTTTCAACGCTTGCAAGCCGTCTATTTCGACTTGAATGGTTTCTAAGCCAACATTTAGGTCATTATCTGTTTGTGTTTTTTTCGCTGTCGACACAGTCAAACTCCTTAATGCGCAAAAATATCGGTTTCATACCAGCCGTTTAAATCTAAATCCGCGCGGGTTTGCAAAAACTCAAAACAGCGATGCGCGGTATCTGCACGACCATTTTCGGTTAACATCTCATCGAGTTTTTCTTTTAATTTGTGCAAGTACAGCACATCATTGGCGGCGTATGCTTTTTGATCTTGTGACAATTCTTCGGCGCCCCAATTCGAGCTTTGCTGTTGCTTATCAAGCGAGACATCCAGCAATTCACGACAGAGTTCTTTCAAGCTATGACGATCGGTGTACGTACGACAAAGGCGTGAGGCAATTTTCGTACAATAAACAGGCGTACAATCCACGCCGAGATATTCTTTAAGCACCGCAACGTCAAAGCGCGCAAAATGAAAGATTTTTGTAATCGCCTGATCGGAGAGGATTTTTTTCAAATTCGGTGCGTTGTACTCGCCTTGTTTAAATTGAACAATCGCGGCGGTGCCATCACCCGTGGATAGTTGCACGAGGCATAGCCGATCACGCTTGGGATTAAGACCCATTGTTTCCGTATCAATCGCGATACTGGCTCCTGCGTCGAAATCGTCGGGTAAATCGCCTTTATAAATGGTAATGCTCATATTTTTCCTACTGTTACCGGTGCCCAGAGGGCGTTAAATCTCCTTTGGTGATAAAGAAAAAACCCTGAAAAGTCAAAGATTTCGTCCTTTTGCGCCGAAAAAGGTTTTTTATTTGTTTTTTAAGTTTTTATAGGCACAATAATAGAAGATATTTACTGAAACCATTGGCTCCAATGAAAACACTCGTAATAGACAGAGATACAGTCACCGGCGAAATGATCAATGCGCGCTTGGCCAAACTTGGCCATCAGGCAACCTATGAAGCGGTGAAAAATGATGGCATCGAAAGATTGGCACAAGAAGCCTTTGATGTGGTTTTTGTGGATCCAGCGCCGATGAATGATGCGAAGGCGATGGCGCTGAACATCAAGCGCACCAGCATGAATGCCGTCTATATGTTGCGTTTGGCGGGAGATGAGACCTTACCACCTTATGACGATGTGATTGCGGCTGGCTGTAATGATGTCCTGAGGAAACCTATTGATCCGCAAGCGTTAGAAGCGAAGGTCAATAATGCGTCGAACTTGATTCAATTTGCGGAAAAGCTTGCGGATACCAGTGAGGATTTCCCCAGTGCGGGCGGTGTGATCGCAAAATCTGCGTTTAATCAGCTTTTCTTGTCGGCCATTGATCGGAGTGGTCGTTATAATGAAAAGACTTATATTCTGACGATTGCCATTGATAATTATGATGAAATTAAATCTATGGACGGTGATTATAATGCGGAATATTCAGCATCGAAAATGGCAAGCCATGTTGTGAACTTGCGCCGTATGAGTGATATCATTGGTCAAACGGGTCAGAATGAATATTCTATTCTTCTTCAGCGTGTTCAAAAAGAAACAGAAGCGATTGATGCGGCAAAACGTTTCGCGAGCAGCTTGGATGATGTGAAAGATATTGTACCGGAAGGCGGTCATAAGATCATGATTTCTATCAATTTATTGCACATCCCAAGCGGTGAAATGCCGTTCACCCATCTTTTGAAGAAATACTCAGAATTGTAACCCGTCCCCAAATTTACTTTTAGTGTTTCACGTGAAACACTTTAGACATAATCAATAAAATCAATTATTTAGGATTAATATCCTAACAAGAAATTACAAGTTTTTTAAGATTTTATTCCTAAAATTCTTGTATTCTGATTATTTTTGCGTATGATAGAGCGATCAACGCCCGGAGTCTGTCCGGGCTTTTTTATGCATAAAACAAAAAAGGAGACTTTCATGACAACATTATTACCCAAGGATGCGGATAATAACCCGATTCCGGCACTACGTTTAAAAGATGGTGGGGCACATAGCGTAGCAATTGCTTCTGTAGCGGCGAGCAATGCGACAGCCTTTGATGCCAATACCAAGGTGGTGAGCCTGTACGCGACCACGGCCTGCTATATCAAATTTGGCGACGCGGGTGTGACGGCAACCACGGCGGATCATTATTATCCGGCGGGGGTCTATTACGATATCGCGCTGGGTGGTGGCGGGAACAAAGGACCGCACCATACGCATATTTCCGTGCTGCGCATCGTTGATGACGGCACGCTCTTTATTTCTGAAAAGGAGTAATAACAACCAATTTTCGTACTTTTGAAATTCCTAGAAAAATTAAAAGCACGATTATTAAAAAAACTATATATCACATCCATAAAGATACCCAGCACGTTTGATTAAATTATTAAGCTCTGAACTAAATAGTTGTTGGGCATCTTTAGAAAAAGTATCGAAAGCCTTTATTAAGTCGGAAATATTATTTTTTTGCGCCTGTGTGTTTTATTATTGATATGCAGATCTAACAAATCAACTAAACCTTCTGCAGACGTAAGAGCCTGACCTGTCTCTTTGATTTGATACATAGAGATAACCGCCATACGTGCAAATATTTCAGATACGTTTTGTTGTAAGCTAG
>JBCDCD010000148.1:0-2930 GCA_039182445.1 Pseudomonadota bacterium
AAAACGTTATTTTCAAAATTACGCGATTATTTCTCTAGCGATAATATAGAGAGCCTACCTCTTCACAAACACGCCGAAGCACAAAGTTTAATAGAAGCCAATAAAGACCGATCAAGCGTAAATTTTGTTCTGGCTTTTGCAGGTTTTTCTTTAGCCCAAACCTTCTATTCGGCGCACGCAGGTTACGGTGCCGTAACTCCTGAGGCTATCAATCTGATATCTCAAGTCATATTTGTCACTTCAGGATTAATATCATGGAGACGACATGCCATCCTAGAAGACGCAGAACAAGAACTACAACTTCATGAAGAGTATAAATCTACAGATTTAAAAATCGCTATGGCGCAACCAGGTTTTAATCCCTGGACATACAAATATAATTCAGGCTTCCAACTGAACTAGAGAACACTCTGCCAGAGAAAATCACCGTAAAAAAGTGATGGAAAGTTTAAGCCGCTAACTTCGCCTTGACCGCACCGCCCGCTTTCGCCATATCGAGCTGACCGGCATATTTTGCTTTGAGCTGCCCCATGACTTTGCCCATATCTTTGATATCTTTAGCACCGGTATCGGCGATGATCGCATCAATCGCGGCGCTCATTTCATCCTCGCTCATTTGTTGCGGCAAGAATTTTTCAATGACTGTGATTTCGGCTTCTTCACGATCGGCCAGTTCCGGACGATCGGCATCGCGATAGGTTTTGGAGCTTTCCTGACGTTGCTTCACCATCGATTGCAACAGCGACAAAATTTCCGCTTCGGCAATACCATCATCATTGCCATTGGTGCGCGCCGCAATGTCACGATCCTTAATCGCCGCATTAATCAGACGAATGGTCGACATCGCCACTTGGTCCTTGGCTTTTAAAGATTCTTTCAAAGCTGTGTTTAAATCGTCGCGAATACTCATTTTATGCTTCCAATTTCCTTGGTTTTCCTTTAATACAATGTTTTCCAGTACAACATTGAAACTGGAGAAATATACGCGTGTCTGACATTAAAACGCAAGCCCCCCCGAAAAATAAAGAAACAACAGAAAAAAGATCGTTACATCAAGGCGATAAGGCTCCCGATGGCGCTACCGCCGTGATCGTTTTGGCCGATGGTACGATGTTTTTTGGCCATGGGCTTGGTGCCGAAACCACCGCCGTCGGGGAAATTTGTTTTAACACCTCGATCACCGGGTATCAGGAAATTTTGACGGATCCCTCTTATGCCGGGGAAATCATCACCTTCACCTTCCCGCATATTGGTAATATCGGCACGAATAATGAGGATATTGAAAGCCTCACGCCTTATGCCCGCGGTGCGATTTTCCGCGAAGACATTACCGAGCCATCGAATTGGCGCGCGATGCAGCCTTTTAATGACTGGCTCATCAGCCATAACTTGGCCGGGATTTGCGGCGTCGATACGCGCGCCCTCACCCGTTATATCCGCGATGTCGGCGCGCCCAATGCGGTGATTTGCCACAAGGCGGATGGCAAATTCGATTTAGAGAGCTTAAAAAAACAAGCGGCCGAATGGCCGGGGCTTGAAGGGATGGATTTGGCAAAGGAAGTCTCCTGCACCCAGACCTATGAGTGGAATGAAAGCGCCTGGAACTTAGGCCAAGGATACGGCACGCAAGATAATCCTGAATTCCATGTTGTTGCTGTTGATTTTGGCTGTAAACGCAATATCTTACGCTGCCTTGCTTATGCGGGATTTAAAGTAACGGTTGTGGCCGGATCCACCACTGCAGAAGAAATTCTCGAGCATAATCCGGATGGTGTATTCCTGACCAACGGCCCGGGCGATCCTGCCGCGACAGGCGAATATGCCGTGCCAATGATCAAAAAACTGCTTGATAACGACATGCCGATTTTCGGGATTTGTTTGGGGCATCAACTCCTCGCTCTGGCCTTAGGCGGCAAAACCGAAAAGATGAGCCTCGGTCATCGCGGCGCCAACCACCCTGTTCAAGATTTGCAAACGGAAAAGGTCGAGATCACATCACAGAACCACGGCTTTATGGTCATACCTGAAAGCCTGCCCGAAGATGTTGAAGTCACCCATGTGAGCCTGTTCGATAAAACCAATGAAGGGCTGCGTCATAAAAAGAAACGTGCCTTTAGTGTGCAATATCACCCAGAAGCCTCCCCCGGCCCGCAAGACAGTCATTACCTCTTCCACCGCTTTTACGAGATGGTCAAAGACAGCAAGTAATGCCGGATAAACTGATTAAAGGCGCGCAAGAATTTAAGGACGAGCAATTTGCTTCCGATGATGGTGTCTTGCCAACCTTGGCCAAAGAAGGTCAGAACCCACGCAACTTTATCATTTCTTGTATTGATAGTCGCTGTAATCCCGGCACGATCTTTAAAGCCGCGCCAGGCAGTTTCTTTTCGCACAAAGCTATGGGCGCCATCGTCCGCCCTTATCAAAAAGGTACCGCCCTCGCCGCTGCCCTACAATTCGCTCTCAATTACAATCATGTCGAAAATATTATCGTTCTCGGCCATACGGGATGCGGCGCCGTTAAAGCGCTTATCGATGATCTGGATGACGAAGAAATTAAACCTTTTGTGAATACAGCACAAACCGCTCTGAAGCGTGCCCGTGAGAAAGAAGCGGAGCAAGGCATTCAGGCCTGCGCTGAAGAAGAAACCATTCTTACCAGTGTTGAAAACCTTAAGAGCTATCCATCGGTTAAAAAAGCGGTTGATGAACAGCGCATAACTCTGCAGGCATGGAAATATGATATTTCCTCCGGTAATTTGTTTATTTATGATGAAGCGCGCGCGGCCTTTACCAATGTCATGCATCATTAGAAAAGAGTTTTAAACCATCATGGACATTATCCTTGAGTTTCTGATCAAATTTTTAACGCAGTTTCAACATCCCACCAATCAGGAAGGCCAATGCAGGAGATTGAAACTGCGTTAAAA
>JBCDCD010000149.1:0-2836 GCA_039182445.1 Pseudomonadota bacterium
CGGGACGCCCCGATAATACTCGGGCAGCTCTTCGTCCCACTTTTGCTCGGGATACTGCATCGTGACCCCGAGCCCGGAAGATTTCAGCGAGTCCCCTCCGCGGGACTTTCCGGCGAGCGACTTGACGGCATGCCCGAGGGTGACGAGGAAGCCCTTGAAAATGGCAGGGAGGGTGAGCTTCTCAGCGAGACTCAAGTCGGGGCGTTGGAGTTTGACGACGGGCATTGGTGTTTTTGATTCAATGTTGGTAAAAGATAGTGAATTACAATATGGACAAGATCATTATGATCGTTTGATTCATGATGCTGATACTGTTATTGGCGCAAAATCATCACTTTCTTTTAGCGATTTTGAAAATATTATTCATGAACTACTCAAGAAAAACAGTTTAACCGATGGATTTGTTCGCGTGCGCTCCACAATCACGGGTGGCGAAGTGAACGCGCCGCTTGCCAAATCCGACACTCCAACAATTTTTATTAGCGCCGCAGCCACGACGTTACCTGATACTACCACACCTCTAAAATGCGCTGTTATTACTGATTTTCCGCGTATTGCAGGCTGCAAGCTTGAAAATTGTAAGCGATTGGATTACTCCCGCTCTTATGCGGCCCGTCGTAAGGCTGAAGAGCTTGGCGCAGGTGAAGCAATTCTGACCAACACGGAGGGAAATATCGCCTGCGGCGCAACAAGTAATATTTTTATTAGGGAGAATGGAAAACTGATTACACCGCCACTCTCCGATGGTATTCTCGCCGGCGTCACCCGTAAAAACATCATGAAAGAAAAAGAAGTGATTGAAGAAAGCATCTCGATCGATCGCCTTCGGTCTGCTGATAAAATTTATCTAACCAATAGTTTTTTTGGTATGCGAGAAATTAAGATCGTTGCTTGAGAATATATCGACCTGTACCGATTATGTTTGAAAAGAACATAACGCTAATCAATGCCAGCCCGCCGTAAGAACCAAGAAGTATAAAAGCAATAATCCATGATATTTGATGCATAAAAGCAAAAAAGCGATGAGCCAAAAAGTTTTCCTTAAACCAAACAGAAAAACAAAAGAATGTCGTACCCGCGACAGCTATATAATCTTTTAGCCCGTCTCCGATAAAAGGAAAGACAGCAATCAATGCAAGGATATAGAGAACAAGATAAATGCCTAACGCTTTTCGCGGTGCATAAATCGCCATTAAACTGCGTATTGTCCCGCCCAGTGCCGTCAACATAAACAGTGGTGCATTCATAAAGTAAAAATGCAGCGCCATTAAAATGTCAGCGGGCGCCCACAGGATAATAGTTTTTGAGGAGCTTTGTCTTTGATAAGAAATGAAATAAACAAGAGCTGCCGCCCATGCCAACAACTGGATAGGGGAAAAGACTTCGCTAAAATTGAGAAAATTCAAAACCTAGACGTGAAGTGTGCCGGTCAGTGCCGTTAGTTTCGCTTTTTCGATGGTGAGGGCAGCACTAAAACGCAGCTCTTCGACGTTATCGTTGGCAGAGGAGAGTTTACTTTCCAGCTCGCCGATCATTTTTTCGATATCAGCTTGGTTCATATCGTCCAGAGGTGTGGCTTCTTCAGCCAAAACAGTACAATTGCTTGCGGTGACATCGGCAAAACCACCCGCAATGAAAATCTTTTGCGGGGTATCGCCTTCGGATGGAACAATCTCCACCACGCCCGGACGAATAGCGGAAACAACAGAGCTGTGACCAGCACGCACCCCAAAATCACCCATCTCACCAGGGATCGTAACTTGCCAAGCTTTTTCAGCCATCAAAATCTTCTCCGGTGAAACCAGTTCAAAATCAAATTGTTGTGCATTTTCTGTATTCATTTTATTTCTCTGCTGTCCATTTAATCTGGAATTCTAGCTCTTCTTCACCATCTTCACGTTCATGTTCGATGTTAAAGATAGCGCGGTCGGGCACATATATACGCTCACCCGCAACTTGAATTTCAAAATTCTCACCCGCCTCAATATCGTCCGCCAAACGGCGTAGTTTCGCAACAAATTCATCGTTGCTGTAAGCTTTTTCGATATCGCGATCAGGTTTCGACATTGATTATGCTGCCTCCGCTGCCATTTTGGCTGCTTTTGCTTCCACTTCTTCGATTGTACCGACCATGTAGAAGGCACTTTCAGGAAGGTGGTCATAGTCACCATCAACAATTGCACGGAAGCCTTTAATTGTGTCTTGAAGATCAACAAACACACCTGGTGTACCGGTAAAGACTTCGGCCACATGGAATGGTTGTGACAAGAAGCGTTGGATCTTACGCGCACGCGCCACGATCAACTTATCTTCTTCAGACAATTCATCCATACCCAAGATCGCAATAATATCCTGAAGCGCTTTATAGGTTTGTAATGTCTTCTGAACATCCGCGGCACATTGATAATGCTCTTCGCCCACAACACGTGGGTCCAAGATACGCGATGTTGAATCAAGCGGGTCAACCGCCGGATAAATACCCAGCTCAGAAATCGCACGGGAAAGAACGGTTGTCGCATCCAAGTGAGAGAACGCAGTCGCCGGGGCAGGGTCGGTCAAGTCATCCGCAGGAACGTAAACAGCCTGAACCGATGTAATCGACCCTTTATTCGTTGATGTAATACGCTCTTGTAACGCACCCATATCAGTAGATAGCGTTGGCTGATAACCAACCGCAGATGGGATACGACCAAGTAGCGCTGACACCTCCGCACCCGCTTGCGTGAAACGGAACACGTTGTCCATAAAGAACAGAACGTCTTGTCCTTCTTCATCACGGAAATATTCCGCCATCGACAGACCGGAAAGAGCGACACGCGCACGCGCGCCAGGTGGC
>JBCDCD010000150.1:0-2626 GCA_039182445.1 Pseudomonadota bacterium
TAACCGTGGTCGCCGTCTTGATCATATATGGGTGACGCCACCATTGGCGAAGAAGCTCAAAAGCTATGAAATTCTGGATCACTACAGAGACTTGGAAAAACCATCTGATCACGTACCGGTGATGATTGAGATTAAATCATAATTTAATCTGTCCGGCCGCTTTAATTGCGCCGACAGAATTTCTTTCATGGACAAGAACAGCGTATCCTTTTGCAGGATCAAGATTCCCTACATTGTAAGATACGGATCGCGCTTCGCCATCCCAACGACCCAGAGACGCATAATCCTGAACAGGGCTGGTGTAGCTCACGGTACGGCCACGATTCTCTCCGCTTGGGATACTCTGCGTGTGCTTATCACCATGGCTGAAAAGTGTAATGCTGTATTTTCCTTCGGAAAGTTCAGGAAGAAAAATATTTAGTGTTTCACCTTTAATATTTAGGTCAATGTTTTTGATTGCATTAGACGCCTTACGGATTTCTTTTTCGACTTTTCTACCGTGTGATCCGACAAGTTGCTCTGTGCCGTTAATAACGAGTTGCGGTGTATAGATTCCATTACGACCAAATGCCGCGTTATATTCCCTTTGGCGTTGCGTACAAAATTCTCGAGAAAGCGTATCTTTCCAATGAAGGTGGTTCCAATAGGTGACATTACAGCTGAGAGCAATCACGTTTGGCTGTTCTGCCCATTCGCTTAAAACTTTATCGGCTGGCGGGCAAGAAGAGCAGCTCTGTGAGGTAAATAATTCTAAAACAACCGGCGCGTCACTTTGTGCTTTCACTTCACTAGGGATAAAAGCACTTATTGTCAGCATGATCACGGCGAAAACTTGTTTCATATGATCGTCTTCGACAGAAGAGGAGATAAAGTTACAGAATTTTATTTAGGCTTATTGCCTTTTTCCCACGTTTTGTAAAATTCTTGGATATCCTCGGTGCGGCGTTCTGAGTGACGCATGTAGCAAAGACGAAGCATGAGTGGCTGCTGTTTTTCATCTTCAATATCGTATGTTTCGGATAAGCAAGCCGTTTCTCTAAAGGCGACCCAGTTTTGCTGGCTGTCGACAAACAGCTTCTCTTTCTTTTCATCGCCTTCTTCACTGATCTGAAAAAGTGCTTGCTGATACGTTTTCATCATCAGCTGTTCTATTTCTTCATAATGCGATGATAAGCAATCATACATTTCGAATTCTGTATCAATAGAGGTGCAGGCATCTTCTTCTGCCATTGCTGGGGAGGCGAAAACTAATAGAAAAATGATGAAAAAATACTTCATTTCAATATTTTAACATTAGATTGGTAAAAATGAAAAATTTTTTATGAAGTGGCGGCTTTAGCGGCTTGACGCTTCGCTGTTGTACGATCAGTGGCGCTCAGGTGAACTTTGCGCAAACGCAAGGATTCCGGGGTCACTTCGACCAACTCATCATCATTAATATAAGCAATCATTTGCTCGAGGCTCATTTTTTGCGGCGGTACCAACTTTACGGCTTCATCAGAGCCAGAAGCACGCACATTGGTGAGTTGCTTACCTTTTAAGACATTCACATCAAGGTCGTTATCACGGCTATGCTCACCAACAATCATGCCCTCATAGACCTTATCTTGGGGTTTCACAAACATAATGCCACGGTCTTGTAGGTTGAAAATCGCATAAGCGACGGCATCACCTTTCCCGTTAGAAATAAGCGCGCCGTTACGACGACCCGCAATATCTCCTTTATAAGGACCATATTCCATGAACAGACGATTCATCAGTCCTGTTCCGCGTGTATCAGTCAAGAATTGTGATTGATAGCCGATAAGCCCGCGCGAAGGTGCTTTGAAGGTAATACGACTTTTGCCAACACCGCTTTGACGCATATCGATAAGCTCTGCTTTACGTTGAGTCATTTTCTCAACAACGGCGCCGGAAAACTCTTCATCAACGTCGACAATAACTTCCTCATATGGCTCTAGCTTTTGACCGTTTTCTTCTTTTAAAAGAACACGGGGGCGAGACACGGAAAGTTCGAACCCTTCGCGGCGCATTGTTTCGATGAGAACGCCAAGTTGTAATTCACCGCGTCCGGCGAGTTCAAAGGCATCTTTATTGTCTGTTTCGCGCACACGAATAGCAACATTGGTCTCCGCTTCGGCCATCAGGCGATCACGGATCATGGTGGAAGTAAGTTTCTTACCCTCTTGGCCAGCGTAAGGAGAATCGTTCACGGTAATGGTAACCGCCATCGTCGGTGGATCAACAGGATCGGAAGAAATCGGTGTTTCAATTGCAGGATCACAGACAGTGTCAGCCACAGATGTTTTCACCATACCCGCAATAGAAATAATATCACCCGCTACAGCCTCATCGACAGGAACACGATCAATGCCATCAAAGGCGAGTAGTTTTGTTAAACGAAACGTTTCAACAGTTTTCCCATCAAGGGATAAGGCTTTAACGCTCGAATTCACTTTAGCAACACCGCTATAAATTTTTCCAGTCAACGTTCTTCCTAAATAAGGATCAGAGCTAAGAAGCGTACTTAAAAAAGAGAACGGCGCATTTACATCAACATCTGGTGCGGGTACGTGTTTTAAGACAAGCTCTAATAAAGGATGCAGATTTTCGCGTGGTGCTTCCA
>JBCDCD010000151.1:0-2619 GCA_039182445.1 Pseudomonadota bacterium
TCGAGTTGCTCTCTTACCAATGTCACTAAATCCTGCATCGGCCCTTTGGGTATAACGCTTTGCACCTCTTCTTGAAGCTGTTCGTATCTTGCATTGGCTGTTTGCGCCGCCTCACTTAGATCTGTCATCTGCGCTTCCAGACTCTCTCTTTGGACTTTCGCTATCTCAAGAGAATCTTTCAACGTGATAAGCTGTTCAGCTGCGAACTGCTTACCCATCCAAAACCCGATAATGATAGAGACAATAACAAAGGCCAATAAACGCAAAACACCTGCGACACGCTGTGCCGTTCTCTCTTTATACCGCATATGAGGATTATATTGATTAAGAGCCATCTTATATTTCTACATTTTTATCGTTAAAGGCCGTAATAATATTTTGCGACAAAAATATAAGCCACCCACACCACGAGCACCAAAGGCACCCCAGCTTTCATAAAGTCCGCAAATCGATAACTCCCCGGCCCCATGACAAGCAAGTTAGTCTTATAGCCTATCGGCGATGCAAAAGAACAATTGGCAGCAAAGATAACCGTAATCGCGAAGATGATCGGATCTGCACCTATATTCAACGCCATATTCATCGCAATCGGCGTAAAAAGAATGGCACACGCATTGTTAGAGAGAATATTGGTACAAATCGCAACAATAAGGAACAGTAGCGACGCCATATACAATGGCTCATCCGCAAAAGGCGCCTTCATAATAAGGCTCGCGACAAATTCCGCGCCACCCGTGGCGTGTAATGCCGTGCCTAAGGCAAGCATTGATCCAACAAGTAATAAAATTTTTCGGTCAATGGCTCTTGTAGCTTGTCGAATATTCAAACACCCTGTGGCAACTAATAACACCGCCCCCGTTAACGCCGCCACCGCAATAGACAGCACGCCTGTTGACGCCAGCAACACAGTGATCAGAAAAATTAACCCTGCCACCGGCGCTTTCTTCGGAATGGGTAATTCTTTTTTAGACCCGGACAAAACAATCATGTCTGTTTTATTCTCAACACGCACATCATTCACACCGCCCTGCGAGCCCGCAACCAACAAAACATCACCGGGTTCCAGGCGAACACGACCTAAACGACGGCGGACCACGCGCGCACGGCGTTGAATACCAAGCACAATAATCCCAAACTGTTTTTGGAAATCAACTTGATCAATCGTCATATCAATAAAACGTGATGCAGGTGGTATCATCAATTCTGCAAGCACACGAGTATCCTCGACTGTCTGCTCAAGCTCGAACGGGCCCTCTTTCTCCTCGTCAGGCTTTTCATCTTCTTTTGAGTCAATCAGCTTGACCTCTTCTTCCGACAGCAAGAACCCCGGGAACTTTGAAAGCACTTCGGCAAGAGACTCACGGGTCGCCGCAACAATCATGATATCGCCATCTTCGATGATATAGCCTTCAAACGGCGGCAGAATTAAGTGTCCTTTTCTTTGAATAAGACGTACATCCATATTCGGTAAGGCGGCAAAGCGGCCATCAATGCATTCCATACCGACTAGAATACTATCTGAGGTGACATCTAACTCGGCAACAAACTCTTTCTCTCCACCTTCAACAGCCTGACGCAAAGAACGGCGATTGGGCAAGATATTCGGAAGGATAAAAAGAACATAGATCATCCCTGCCCCCGCTAACATCGCGCCCGGAACAAAAAAGTCAAAAAAACCGAGAGGTTTATAACCAAGCTCAACCATCGCACTGGAAACCAAAAGGTTGGTTGATGACCCCACAAGCGTCAGCATTCCCCCTAAAATAGCCGCAAAACTAAGCGGCATCATAATTTTACTATCAGCAACACCGGAAGAAATCGCCACCGCCTGCATAATCGGTATGGCCAAAATAACGAGCGGCGTATTATTCAAAAACGCACTAAAACTTAAAACAAAAACAAGAATGCCGAAAAAAGATAGCCATGCCGGCATATATTTATTGCCAACAAAGAACGAGATAAGCGGCCTTAATGAATCCGTGCGCGTAATTGCCTGCCCCATTACAAGCAAAGCGAGAACAGCAACAAGAGCGGGATTGGCAAACCCTGTCAACAAATGATACGCATCGAGCTGATTTCTTCCATTCGCATCCGGTAACGGAAAAAGCTGCCCAAACAGTAATAAAGCCGCCAGAATACCAATACTGGTCACTTCTAATGGATATTTCTCACGCGCAAAAACATACATAGCGACCACTGTCACCGCCAAAACAAACCACATATGGTAGTTATCTTGTATGTACTCTAAAAACACTTAATCCATCCTATTATAATTATTTGTAATGGGGTCTAAGCCACCGGCACCAAAATCACCAAGGTTTTTAAAGCCGAGACGCAGTGTAATTTCAGTGCCACTATCGCCTGTGACATCACGCGTTAATTTTCTTTCTCCGTGGAGTCCTATAGTAAAGCATTGCCCCTCATAATCCACACCATAGTTAAAACGTCGTAAGCCTTCTGTTTCTTGGGCTATATCATACTGTATAGCGGAATAAGCAGACCATTAATCATTAATTTGATACTTCTCAAAACTCTGAATAAGATAAATATCTTCGGTCAAGTAGTTTCCCAGAAAGGCATTTGCAAAAAAATACAGAGTCCAAAAAAACCATTTACACA
>JBCDCD010000152.1:0-2240 GCA_039182445.1 Pseudomonadota bacterium
ACCCGCGCGAAGGGCGAAGAGCGCGCGAAGGAAATTCGAGCGCTCGCCAATAAAGAGCGTACCGTGATCCTTGCCAATGCTGATAAAGAAGCGGAAATTCTTCGCGGTCAAGGCGATCAGGAATCAATCAAGATCTACGCCGATGCTTTTAATAAAGATAAAGAATTTTATGGCTTCATCCGCTCGATGGAAGCCTATAAAAACACCTTGGCAGATCCAGACACACGTCTCATTCTTTCACCGGATAGTGACTTTTTCCGTTACTTTGAGAATGTCCGCTAAGACACACGATGGCTGATCTTGGGAACCATATTTTATTGGCGATTGCCCTTATTTTTGTCATTGAGGGTCTTATTTACGCCCTTTTCCCAAGCCATATTCAAAATGTAATGCAAATGGCCAGTAATATGCCAGCGGAAAAATTCCGGTATTTTGGTGCCGCCATGTTGGCGTTCGGCGTTTTATGCGTCTGGCTTATTCAAAAGATTTTAACGTAAAAGAAAAAAGGACTATACACCCTATGTTTCGTAATAAAATTATCTACCTTCTCTTTTCAGCCGTGATTTTAACCGGTACATCGGTGGCCGTTGAAGCACGCGAACCAAATGCGATGCAAACCGCGCCAAGCTCTTTTGCCACTCTGGCCGAAAAACTGTCACCAACCGTGGTCAATGTGTCCTCCTCACAAAGCTTTGATGACGAAGACGAAGAAGGCGGTGAATTTGACGAACTACCGCAATTCCAGTTCCCTGAAGGCTCCCCCTTCCAAGATTTCTTTGAAGATTTCATGAATCGTCGTGATCAATTTGGTGGTCGTGGTGGTCCCGCCCTACCCGCTGCTTCTCTTGGCTCTGGTTTTATTATTGATGCGGAAAACGGTTACATCGTCACCAACAACCACGTTGTGCGTGATGCCGATGAAGTACGCATTACGCTTCATGATGATTCAACCATCCCAGCGGAAATTGTTGGCCGTGATGAAAAAATCGATATAGCTGTCTTAAAAGTCGACACTGATAAAAAACTCGAAGCGATTGATTTCGGCAACAGTGAAGATATGCGTGTCGGTGATTGGGTTGTCGCGATCGGTAACCCGTTCGGCCTTGGTGGTACAGTCACTGCCGGTATCGTTTCCGCCCGTCAACGCGACATTAACTCCGGCCCTTATGATGATTACATCCAAACCGATGCGTCGATTAACCGCGGGAACTCCGGTGGTCCGATGTTTAACCTAGAAGGCGAAGTGATTGGTATTAACACCGCGATCTATTCACCGTCTGGCGGTTCTGTCGGTATTGGTTTTGCGATCCCGTCCAACTTAGCCAAACCCGTCATTGATCAGTTGATTAAATATGGCCGCACAAAACGCGGCTGGCTCGGTGTGCGTATTCAAACAGTCACCGAAGACATTGCCGACAGTCTCGGCCTTGACGAAGCACGCGGTGCCCTTGTCGCCAGCGTAACGGAAGATGGCCCTGCCGAAAAAGCGAAACTTGAACCCGGTGATATTATTTTGGAATTTGACGGCAAAGACGTCAATACCATGCGTGCTTTACCCCGTATCGTTGCCGAAACCGATATCGACAAACAGGTCGTGGTGAAGTATTGGCGCGACGGCAAAGAACGCAAAGCCAAAGTCTCCATCGGCGAACTTGAAAAAGCCGAAGAAGATGGCTTGCTTGCCGAAAATAGCGAAGGCATGGATGATGACGAGCCAAAGAAAAGCAAGAAAGTTGAAAAACTTGGCTTAAGTCTCGCTCCCCTATCCAATGCCAACCGCGACATGTACGGTATTGATGATGATGTTGACGGTATGATCGTCACCAAAGTCGAACGCCGCAGCAATGCCGCCGAAGAAGGCATACTCATTGGCGATGTCATTGAAGAGATGAACCAAAAACCGATCAAGAGCATCAAAGATGTGAATGGTGTTGTCAAAACAGCGACACTGAAAGGCAAATCCTCCGTTCTGCTTCTTCTGAACCGCGAAGGCGATGTGCGTTTTACCGCATTGAAGCTCGAAGAGGATAATAAGAAGAAAAAAGACAAAGAGTCGGAAGACAAAGAAGAATCTGAGGAATGAAATTTGAAACAAAGCGATTAAATTTTTCTATCATTAGCAATGATGATGTAAATGAAGTTTTTGATACGCTAAACTTTCAAAACACTGCAGAAATTATATCTTTTTTCAACTGGCCGATGGATATATCTCAAGCCGAATTTTGGTGCGAAAAATCCAC
>JBCDCD010000153.1:0-2198 GCA_039182445.1 Pseudomonadota bacterium
AGGCATGATGCCTTCAATTAATAAAACTATTGCGGCAACAATCACCATCGAATTCAAATTTAAATCGGCGATATCAATAACGGTCGGCAAAATCCCCGCATAAAAAACAATGATGATAGGATTTGACAACGTTAAGACCATTGCCGCGGTAAAATTATCAAAAAAATTGAAGCCTTCGGGCACTTGTCTATCATAAGTCAGTTCAATATTTTGCAGCCCCTTAATTCCAATCCAAATGAGATACACCGCCGCCAGCGCTTTAATCAAAATCGTGATAAACACCAGATCAAGCCCAGTCATATGAAAACCAACAAAGACCAGCACCAAATAAAGCAGTGTGATTAGTAAAAAGCCTAGCAAGAATGTGAAACAGGCCGCCATGCCCTGCGCCATGGTGCGGGACATCACCATCATCATGCCAGGCCCCGGCTTTAAAGCCAGCCCGAATACAGCTATAGCAAGGGTGATAATTGCTTCTATACTCATAATTTTATTGGATTTTGACTGTGAAACTCTTGTTTTTTGGGATGTGACAGGATAAATAGAATATATCTAAAAGAAAGTATACATCACGGCTATGACAAAACAAACACCGCTTTTTCAAACGCATCAGGACTTAAACGCCAAAATTGCGGAATTCGCGGGTTATGACATGCCAATCCAATATCCTGACGGGGTTCTTACAGAGCATAATTGGTGCCGCGAAAGCGCAGGTATCTTTGATGTCTCGCACATGGGCCAGCTGACCTTTAAAGGCGACGGCGTTATTGCGTTTTTAGAAAAGGTAACCCCTTCTTCTTATGGCGCTTTGCCGGAAAATGGCTGTAAATACTCTGTCTTAACCAATGATGACGGTGGGATTGTGGATGACCTGATCCTGACCAAGATTTCCGATACGAAATTCAAGGCAGTCGTGAATGGCGCCTGTAAAGAAAAAGACATTGCCTGGCTACAACAACATATGCCGGAGGGTATCACTTTAACGCATCATGAAGACCGCGCGCTCATCGTTTTACAAGGTCCGAAAGCTGAACAGGTTTTGCGCGAAGCGCTTGGTATTGATGCGAGTGACCTTAATTACATGAAACTCATGCAGACCGATGCTTATGATATTTATCGTTTGGGCTATACCGGTGAAGACGGCTTTGAGATTTCAATGCCAAATGATCAAGCCGTTGCCGTTTGGGAAAAACTCAATGCGCATGATGCTGTGAAGCCGGTTGGCCTTGCTGCACGTGACTCTCTGCGCCTTGAAATGGGTTACCCGCTTTACGGCCACGATATTGATGCCACAACGTCTCCTATTGAAGCCGATATCAAATGGATCATGGGCAAAGTACAAAATAAAGATTTTATCGGTGCAAGCCGTGTTCTCAATGAAATTGACAATGGGCCAAAACGTACGCGTATTGGTTTTGAGCTTATCGATAAAGGCGTGGCACGTGAAGGCGCAGAGATATTCGATGCCAGCGGTGATCAAAAAATCGGCGTGATCACAAGCGGCACTTTCTCTCCTACCTTACAAAAAGCGATTGGCATGGCGTACATTGACACGCCAAAAGCAAATCTGAATGATGAGATTATTGTCCGTGTCCGCAACCGTGATTTAAAAGCAAAAATAACCGCCTTCCCGTTTTTGGAAGCGCGTACAAAGAAAACCGTTAAAAAAGCAGCTTAATTTAAGGAGCATAAATATGAGCGATGTAAAATATACCAATGACCATGAATGGATTAAAATGGATGGCGATACCGCCTGGGTTGGTATTACCACCTATGCCCGCCATGCCTTGGGTGATTTGGTTTTCTTAGAGCTACCAGAAGTTGGGCGTCAGTTGAACAAAGGTGATGATTTCGCCGTAGTTGAATCTGTGAAAGCCGCGAGTGAGATTTATACACCCGTCACTGGTGAGATTGTTGAAGTGAACGAAGCGCTAGCCGATAATCTTGATGATCTCAAAGAAGATATCGACAAAGGCTGGATCGTGAAAATCAAAATTGCGAATGACAATGAAGCGGCCGAACTCATGGACAAAGCAGCTTACGACACATATCTCGAAGGATTAGAATAAGTTTACTTAAGGAGTTACTATGAAACATTTATCAATTATTACAGCATCTACTTTATTACTAACCGCTTGTTCAACAATCACATCGGGTACGACACAGCCTCTTACAGTTCTAACACCTGGTGTTGAGGG
>JBCDCD010000154.1:0-2098 GCA_039182445.1 Pseudomonadota bacterium
AAATTTTTTGATGTTGTCATTCTCACCCGTCACCCAGCGCGCTGTGACATATTGTGTTGCTTCGAAGTCAATCTCGAGATTATATTCTTGCGCCAAACGCTCTTTCAGCACATCCAATTGAAGCGTTCCGACGACACCAACAACCCATTCACTACTGAGCATAGGACGAAAGACTTGTGTTACCCCCTCTTCGGCCAAGCTTTCCAAGGCGCGTTGTAAATGCTTCAACTTCATCGGATCACCCAGTCGTACACGACGCAGAATTTCCGGCGCAAAATCAGGAATACCGGTAAAAATGATATCCTCCCCTTCACTCAACGTATCGCCAACCCGTAAAGTTCCGTGATTGGGTATACCAATAATATCCCCAGCCACGGCTTCTTCAGCCAATTGGCGTCCTTGTGAGAAAAAGAAAATTGGGTTACTCACCCCTATTGTTTTTTTCGAGGCTGTATTAAGTAATTTCATGCCGCGCTTAAACGTTCCCGAACAAATCCGCATAAAAGCAATACGGTCACGGTGATTAGGATCCATATTCGCTTGAACTTTAAAGACAAATCCACTTACTTTGGCTTCTTCCGGTTTAATCTCGCGGCTATCCGATTCTTGTGTACGAGGTGACGGTGCATTTTCTTTGAGCCCTTCAATCAAATCTTGTACCCCGAAATTTTTCAACGCACTTCCGAAATAAACAGGCGATAAATGTCCTTGACGATAGCTTTCCAGATCAAAAGCAGGACAGAGCTCTCGTACCATCTGCACATCTTCAGCAAGTTTTGCTTGCTGCTCATCAGTAAGAAGTTCTTTTAACTTTGGATCATCAACGCCTTGGCAAGAGAACACATCCGGCAGGCTGCCTTTCTTCGCATCTTCAAACACAATCATTTGGTCGCGGACAATATCGTAACATCCTTTAAAATCACGTCCCATACCGACGGGCCATGTCATAGGCACTGTATCTAATGCTAGTTTTTGATTAATCTCATCGAGAATTTCAAATGGATCACGCGATTCACGATCCATCTTATTTACAAAAGTGGTAATCGGCACATCTCGCAAGCGGCAAACTTCGAAAAGTTTTTGTGTTTGCGCTTCAATACCTTTTGCTGCATCAATCACCATCACAGCACTATCAACGGCGGTTAGTGTGCGATATGTATCATCAGAGAAATCTTCGTGGCCAGGCGTATCCAAAAGATTGAATGTCACACCATTATATTCAAACGTCATGACGGAGGTTGTTACTGAGATTCCCCGCGCTTGCTCAATTTTCATCCAGTCTGAATGCGCACGGCGACGGTCTCCCTTCGCTTTCACTTCCCCTGCCATATGAATAGCGCCACCAAAAAGTAGGAGCTTTTCAGTCAGCGTCGTCTTACCCGCGTCCGGGTGAGAAATAATCGCGAATGTACGGCGGTTTTTATAGTTATTTTCGCTACTCATGGCGATTTATATAGCGAAAACAAATAGATAATACCAGTCTATTTTGCTGCTTTATGCGCTTCCTCGGTGTTCAGGCGCATTTCCTCTAATTCGAGCCATCGCTCTTCTGCATCCTCAAGCCGCTTTTGCACACGTTGCAGCCGTTCAACCGTTTCATGAAATAAATCTGGGTCACGTTGATATAAATACGGATCTGAGAGAATCTCATTCATTTGATCAATATCTGCTGTGATTTTTTCAATTTTCTCAGGAAGTTTTTTTAATTCGCGATCAAGTTTATAGCTCAACTTGGTTGGTGTTTTTTCTTCAAGGCTTCCGTTCTGATTTTTTTGTGAAACGCTATTCTTACGGTCACTATCTTTCTTCAGCTTATCGCTTTTTTTGATGTTGAGATAATCAGAATAACCGCCAATATATCCTTCTACATCGCCATCACCTTCAAAAGCCAATATCTTTGTGACCGTTTGATCGAGAAAATCTCGGTCATGCGAAACAACAATAAGCGTGCCTTTATAATTGATGAGAACTTCTTCCAGCATATCTAGCGTATCCATATCGAGATCATTGGTCGGCTCATCAAGAATGAGGCAGCTTTTGGGATTAGCAAGAACCTTCGCCAGCATTAAACGGTTTTTCTGCCCGCCGGATAAGGTTG